>JAFXOI010000004.1 GCA_017528825.1 Elusimicrobiaceae bacterium
ACAAGTTAACGAAGGGGGTGTATGTATTTCAACTAGTGGTGGTTGTCGTGATATAACTATAAATGATGGTGGTACTTGTTTGGCAGGTGGATATTCTGGCTGTCGAAAGGTTACTATTAATGATGGTGGGATTTGTCAACCAGGAGATACGGGTGTATCATGGGCATGCTCAGTAGCCACAATAAACAAAGGAGGAGTGTGTTTGGCTACCCATGGAATGGCTTGCCGCAACGCAACGGTCAACGATGGAGGAAAATGTGTAGCACTAGCAAGTGGAGGGTGTTCAGAAGATACTACTTATCATGGTACGGGTTGTTGTGAAGATTACGGCAAAGGATATTGCCCTTCTACTGCCCCGAAATGTTAATCAAAATTTAAACCTTCTGTACAACTGAATTAGAATTTTGTTATAATAATTGTACAGAAAAGGGCTGGTGGCGGAATTGGTAGACGCGACAGACTTAAAATCTGTTGGCCGCAAGGCCGTGGGGGTTCGAGTCCCCCCCTGCCCACTCTGTATTAAATCCGGCACTCCGGCAGGAGCAGATTATGTTAGAAGATCTTCAACGCACCTTAGCCAAAACCTTCGGCTGGGTATTTACCGTACATTCTACAGGCTTACGTTTTTTCTCTATTGCATTACTAATTGCCGTTTTATTCCTGTTTTTTGGATTCAAAGTTATCGGCGGCATTTTCTTATTAATTGCGTGTTTCTGTGCTTTTTTCTTCCGCATTCCTAAATGCGAAGTAGAATTTGCCGAAGACGAAATTGCTTCCCCTGCCAACGGCACCGTGCTAAGCATTAAAACAGAAGACGACCCAAACTCAGTCGTTATCCGCATTTTCTTATCTATTTTTGATGTGCACGTACAGCGTGCAACCATTACCGGAAAAGTGGGCGAAATTTTCTATCACAAAGGCCAATTCTTATTTGCCAATAATCCCAACGCCGCCACCGATAATGAACGCAATTTAATTCAATTCTTCCGCCCCAATGACGCCAGCCGTTTTGCTCATGTGGAACAAATCACCGGCGCTATTGCACGGCGCATTGAATGTTGGGTCAAACCCGGTCAAGAAATTAAAGTAGGCAATTTGATCGGCCTCATTCGCTTTGGGAGCCAAGTGGCTATTTATTTACCCAAAGATAAGGTGCGCGTGCTGGTAAAGGAAGGACAAAAAGTACAAGGCGGTAATACGGTAATTGCCTTGTGGAAATAGAGGATTTATGACTGAAGAACAAGCAAATACTGTCAACAAATTAAAACATACGGGCGCGGTCGCAGCGCCCTCTTTATTTACGCTGGGCAATTTGGCGTGTGGATTTTTTTCCATTTTAAGCGCCGCCCAAGGACACTTTGCCAAAGCCGGTTGGCTGATTTTAATTGCCGCGGTGTTTGACTTATTTGACGGCCGTGTGGCCCGCATGTTAGGCACGGAAAGCAATTTCGGTGTGGAAATGGATTCCTTAGCTGACGGCGTTTCCTTCTGCACGGCTCCGGCATGTTTGATGTATTTTTTGGTGCTACACAACTATCCCATTTGGGGTGCACCGATTGCGTGTATTTATGCCTGTTTTGGCATCTTGCGCTTGGCCAAATTTAATGTCATGGCCCAAGAAGGCAAAGGCTCTAAAAAATACTTCTCCGGCTTACCGGTACCGGCTCCGGCGGCTATTTTAGCTTCCTTTGCTATTTCTTACAGTATTATGCAAACCAATATGGGCGGCCACAATATGCGTATTGTGGAGGCTTATTTACCGTATGTGTACAATGTAGTCGCTTTGGCTATGTTAGTCATGGCTGTATTAATGGTGTCGACGGTACCGTACGCCGCTTTCAAAGCAAAACGTAACAAAAAAATGAGTGTGTGGACGATTTTATTAATCGTGTGTGTGGTAGTGATGTTAGTGCGCTTCCCGCAAAATATCGTTTTTATTGTGATGTCTGCTTATGTACTGTTTGGACTCTTGGCAGTTTTGTACAGAGCCTTCAAAGGCATCAAAATAGAAAAGTAAAAGTTTGCTCAGTTATATAAAAAACCCCGCCAAAAAGCGGGGTTTTTTATGGCAAAATTTCGCTGATTATTTTTTCTCTTTGGGTTGTTTTGGACAAGTGGCCAGTATCTCTGCCGCTGTCTTAAAGTTGATATTTACCTTTGTTTCGTTGGCTCCAAAGCTGACTAAATAGTCATACATTTCTCGGTTACAATGCAGCGCCGCTATATGAAGAGGAGTGTTGAGATCTGCCCGTTTTTGATCAGGTTTGGCACTGTGGCGCTGTTCATTAATTAACTGCTCCAGCAAATCCTCATTAAAATCCATTTGAGCCACTTTCATAGTTAATTTTAACATCGGAAAATCTTGGTTTTCTACAGCAATATGAATGGCATTTCCCCAGGAACAACGATCATATGCATGCGCCCAAAATTCATCGGCCAACATCCATGCCATTTTACGGTTCCCGTTTTTGACGGAATATAAATACGGGGTCATTCCTTTCTTGAACGAGTATACCAACCGTTTATCTTTGCGTGCCAGTTTGCGCACGTGCGTCGTGTCATTATGCTCAATAGCGTACCAAAACTCGGCCTGTTTATCCGTTGTAGTAAATGCCTTTTGCGGTGCGGCATTGACCACCGCCCCGGTTTCTACGGCAAGTAGCAATGACATCAAAATTAATGAAATCATTCTCATACTTTCAGTATAACAAAAATCAAGTCCGATGTAAAAAACAGATGCCTTCGAACGAAGGCATCTGTATAGATCTAAGGAAGGTTGCAACTTACTCCTTGGCAATCTCAATTCCTAAATCTTTGAGTTGCTGTTCATCTACCACATTGGGAGATTCCGTGAGCGGACACACCGCTTGTGTGGTCTTCGGGAAAGCAATTACTTCGCGAATGGAATCTTCCCCTACGAGTAAAGCCGTCACGCGGTCTAACCCAATGCCAATTCCGCCGTGCGGAGGCGCGCCGTATTGCAAGGCATTGAGTAGCATGCCAAAGCGCAAGGCGGCTTGTTCTTTGCTGTGTTTCATCAAAGCCAAAATGCGCTCTTGCACTTCGCGGCGGCAGTTACGCACCGAGCCGGAAGCCAATTCGTTTCCGTTGAGCACCATATCAAATTGATACGAGCGCACGGAACCGGGGTCACTTTCTAATTTGTCCAAATCTTCCTCGTGCGGGGCGGTAAACGGATTGTGCGCGGCATCCCAGCGGTCTTCTTCCGGAATATATTCCAAAAGCGGGAAATCGGTAATCCACGCAAATGCCCATTTGCACTTGGGGGTTAAATTTTTCACCAGTTCTTTGCGAAGCGCCCCCATAAAAGTTTGGCAAGTCCGCACGTTAGCGTCACTACCCACCAAGATAATGTCCCCCTCCTCAGCGGCTACAGCGCTTTGCAAGGCTGTCATTTCTTCCGGCGTGAAAAACTTAGCGGTCAGACTTTCCAATTTGCCGTCTTTGACTTTGAGCCACACGAGCCCTTTGGCACCGTTCTTTTTGGCTAAATCGGTCAATTTGTCAATCTGTCCGCGCGACATAGCCGCGCCCTTTTCTCCGCGCAAGGCATAAATAGCCCCTTTGGCCGCTAATACATCAGCAAACACCTTAAAACCCGTCTTGGCAAAAATATCGCTGACATTTTTGATTTGCAAATCATAGCGCAAATCCGGCTTGTCCGAACCATATAAATTCATGGCATCATTGTAAGGGAGTTTCGGAAACGGCGTGGTGAGTTCATAGCCGCCCACTTTGAAAAGTTCCTTCATCAGTCCTTCCACGATTTCGTGAATATCCTCAATGGTCACAAAGGACATTTCCATATCAATTTGTGTATGCTCGGGCTGACGGTCGGCACGCAAATCCTCGTCGCGGAAACATCGTGCGAGTTGGAAATAGCGATCAATTCCGCTGGCCATTAAAGTCTGCTTAAACATCTGCGGACTTTGCGGCAAAGCGTAAAATTGACCATGATGAATGCGAGACGGTACCAAATAATCGCGCGCACCTTCCGGTGTAGAGCGTGTCAGTACCGGGGTTTCAATTTCCAAAAATCCTTGACCGTCCAAATACCGCCGCGCCGCTTGGGCTACTTTGTGGCGCATGGTTAAATTGCGCACCATGACCGGATTGCGCAAATCTAAGTAGCGGTATTTCATACGCGTTTCTTCACTTGCATTGCGAGATTTTTCGATATCAAAAGGAAGCGGAACAGAAGTATTTAATAGTTTCAAATCTTCCACGACAATTTCAATTTCACCTGTCGGAATATTTTTATTGACGGCTCCTTCAATACGATGTTTAACGGTGCCGGTTACTTCTACCACATATTCGTTGCGAAGGCTAGAGGCTAGTTCAAAAAATTTGCTTTCCGGCCCTACTACAATTTGCACCAGTCCGCTGCGGTCGCGCACGTCCAAAAATAGTACGCCGCCGTGATTGCGGTAACTGTTAATCCAGCCGCAAACCGTTTGTTTGGAATCAATGTGCGAGGCGTTTAACGCACCGCAATAAGATGTTCGTTTCATACTAATTTTTTTACCTCGGTAATAACGTTTTCAAGCGGAATTTGTTTTTGCTCTCCGCTTGTTAAATCTTTGAGTGTAATTTGTTTAGCGGCCAGTTCATCTTCCCCTAAAATCAGGGCAATCGCCGCACCACAGCGATTGGCTTGTTTCATTTGCCCCTTGGCATTTTTGTCAAACAAACCACCTTCCGTGCGCACGCCGGCCGCACGCAAGTCTTGCATCAAATTGAAAGCAGTTTCATTACAGCAAGGCCCCAAAGAGACCATATACACACTTTTTTCAGTTTTAACGGGCACTTCCGCGCGGGAAGCAATCACGCGCTCTACGCCCATGGCCCAACCCACTGCCGGCGTCATAGGACCGCCCATACTTTTAATGAGTCCGTCGTAGCGACCACCCGCGGCAATCGCATTTTGTGACGTATCGCCCGCTTGAAATTCAAATACGGTGCGGCTGTAATAATCCAGTCCGCGCACGAGCATCGGGTCCACGATAAAATCAATTTTTCCCTTCAGCAAGCGTTGTACTTCGTCAAAGTGTGCCTGACATTCCGGGCAAAGTTGCATCGTCGGTACTTTACCGGCAAAACGCGGTCCGTCAATTTTGCAATCGAGTACACGCAACGGATTTTTCTCAAGGCGTGTCTGACAATTTTCGCACAAAGTGTCTTTTTCTTTAGATAAGAAATCAATCAATGCTTGACGATAGAGCGGACGACACTTATCGCACCCCAAACTGTTAATTTTAACGGAATAATTTTTGGCTCCGAAAGCCGACACAATGTCTTTGAGCATCAAAATCATTTCGGCATCTGCCGCTGGAGCGGAATTGCCGATAGATTCGGCACCGATTTGTTCAAACTCGCGGTAGCGGCCTGCTTGCGGACGTTCCGCGCGGAACATATTTCCTATATAGAAAAATTTCTGTACGGGAGCGGCTTGTGTAAAATTATTTTCTAAATACGCACGCACCACACCCGGAGTACCTTCCGGACGAATGGCCAACTGTCGGTGGCCGGCATCTTCAAAAGCGTACATTTCTTTTTGTACAATATCGGTCGTTTCGCCGGTAGATTTAATAAAAAGTTCCTTTTGCTCTACCGTTGGCAAACGTAATTCCGAAAACCCGTAGCGGTGCAACACCCCGCGGGCACAATTTTCTAGTTCGGTAAATAATGTAGATTGGGGCTCAAAAATGTCCCTAAAACCTCTGACTAATTTGCTCATATAACTTTATTTTAGCATTTTGAGCGCGTTGGTAAGTAAGTAAAATAGAGAAATTTACTTTTCAATTCTGTATATGCTATAATGAATATATTCGATTTACGGGCGTGTAGCTCAGTTTGGGAGAGCGCCTCGTTCGCAACGAGGAGGTCGTCGGTTCGATCCCGATCACGTCCAAACTTTATGACCCCGCCCAAGCGGGGTTTTTTCTAAAAAGGAAATTTTATGTCTAGCAAAATTCGTGTTACTGATGTGGGCCAATACGTCGGCCAAGAAATTACGTTAAAAGGGTGGCTGTATAACAAACGTTCCAGTGGAAAATTGCATTTCTTGCAATTGCGCGATGGTAGCGGTATTATCCAGTGCGTTATGTTCAAAGGAGAAGTATCGCCGGAATTATTCGATTTAGCAGATAAACTCACCCAAGAATCTTCTATTATTGTCACGGGTACCATTCGCGAAGATAAACGCTCTCCGCTCGGTTTTGAAATGGGCGTGAAAGATTTGCAAGTGTTGCAACTGGCCAAAGATTATCCCATTTCCCCTAAAGAACACGGACCGGAATTTTTGATGCACAACCGCCATTTATGGTTGCGCTCTGCCAAACAAAATGCCATTTTGAAAATCCGCGATGAAATTATTTTTGCCATTCGCGAATATTTACACAAAAACGGATTTGTGCTGGCAGACTCCCCCATCTTGACGCCGGCCGCCTGTGAAGGCACGAGCACCTTGTTCGAAACCGATTATTTCGGCGAAAAGGCTTTCCTCAGCCAAAGCGGTCAACTTTACGGAGAAGCCTCTGCGATGGCCTTAGGCCGCACGTATTGTTTCGGGCCGACATTCCGCGCGGAAAAATCTAAAACTCGCCGCCATTTGACGGAATTTTGGATGGTAGAGCCGGAAGTAGCCTACAATGATTTAGACGACAATATGGATTTAGCCGAAGATTTCATTAAATATATCGTAGGACAAGTACTTAAAAACCGCGCCGCGGAACTCAAAGTATTGGAACGCGATACTACCAAATTACAAGCCACTGTGGAGAAAAAATTTCCGCGCATTGATTATACAGATGCTATTGAAATTTTGCATAAAAAAGGCAATAACACCCCGTGGGGCGGCGATATTGGCGGCGATGAAGAAACCCTGCTTGGGGAAGATTATGACACCCCCATTATGATTCACCGCTATCCTACCGCCATTAAGGCCTTCTATATGAAACAAGACCCGAAAAACCCGAAAGTGGTGCTGGCGGTAGATGTGATCGGACCGGAAGGTGCAGGCGAAATTATCGGCGGTAGCCAGCGTGAAGACGATTACGATACCATGGTGCGCCGCATGAAAGAAAGCGGCCTTGATCCTGCCGGTTATGACTGGTATTTAGATTTGCGCAAATACGGCTCTGTTCCCCATTCCGGTTTCGGTATGGGTATTGAACGTATGGTGCGCTGGGTGTGCGGTTTGCAACACGTGCGCGAAACGATTCCGTTTGCCCGCATGATGGATAAAATCAGACCGTAAGATTTTGAAATCAGACACACACAAAACAGCCCCGCTTTTGGCGGGGCTGTTTTAGCTATTTTTTCTCTGTTCCGGCAGTCCTAAAATTGATAAAATATCTATATGATTATAGATGATGAAAAACTACAACGAACCTTGGAAAAAGCCGCCTCTTATACAGACGACAAGGTGACGGATATTTTACATAAAGCCAAAGAATTAAAAGGCATTTCCTTAGAAGAAGCCGCCGTACTGCTCAACGTAACCGACGGGAAACTGTTACAACAGATTTTTGATACCGCTAAATACGTCAAAGAAGCCATTTACGGCAACCGTATCGTCTTATTTGCACCGCTGTATATTTCTAATATTTGCACCAATGAATGTGTGTATTGCGCCTTCCGCCGCAGTAACAAAACGCTCAAACGCCATGCCAGCACGATGGACGAAATTCATCAGGAAGTAACCGAACTATTAAAACAAGGGCACAAACGTATTTTAATGGTCGCGGGCGAGGCCTATCCGGGTGGCGGTTTGCAATACGTGTATGACAGCATTAAAGCTATTTACGACACGACTTGGAACGGACAAAATATCCGCCGCGTCAATGTAAACATTGCCCCGCTGACGTTAGAGGAATTTGCCGAGTTAAAAAAATGCGGCATTGGCACGTTCCAAGTCTTCCAAGAAACCTATCATCAAGACACCTATAAAAAATTGCATTTGGCCGGCAAAAAAGCCGACTATCAATTCCGCCTGGACGTTATGGACCGTGCGTTGCAAGCCGGTATGAATGACGTGGGCATTGGGCCGTTACTGGGACTATATGACTATAAATATGAAATTTTAGCCACCTTGGAACACTCCTTTCATTTAGACCGCACCTACGGCGTGGGCCCACACACGATTTCCGTGCCGCGTATTGAGCCGGCAGAAGGATCTGACTTTAGTCTACATCCGCCGCATATGCCGTCTGATACTGATTTTAAAAAGATCGTGGCGGTCTTGCGTTTAGCGGTTCCGTACACAGGTATTATTATGAGTACGCGCGAAAAACCGGAAATGCGCAATGCCTGTTTGGAACTGGGCGTATCGCAAATTTCTGCCGCGTCCCGCGTCAACCCGGGCGGCTACTCGTATGACAAAGAAAACGGAAGCCAATTTACTTTAACCGACAACCGCAGTTTGGCAGAAGTCATTGATGCGGTGGTGGATGCCAAACACATGCCGTCTTTCTGTACCGGATGCTACCGTCTGGGCCGCGTCGGAAAAGATTTTATGGATATGGCTAAACCCGGACTGATTAAAAAACATTGTCTGCCCAATGCCATGTTCACGTTTGCGGAATATTTGGAAGATTTTGCCCCGGCTCCGCTTAAACAAAAGGGCTACGCGCTGATTCACAGCACCGCCCAAGAGGCCTTTGCCGAGGGAACGGCTATTCGCAAACTAATTGACGATAATTTAACTAAAATCAAAAACGGAAAAAGAGATCTGTATTTTTAGAGATATTTTTGCAAAAGATTCTCAATTCAAATTTGGAATTAAGGCAATTCATAATATATTGTCCCGTGAGAACGGGAAATGGGAATTTTGGACGTTCCAAATATTTCCCAACAGCATGAATTATTTGTACTGCCTACACCACAAACATATTTCTGATTAATCTCTGTTTCCGGGTAATCATGCGGATAACTTATAGCACAGTCCTTATATGGCCCTTTCGTAAATACCGCAGACGATGCAGCAAAACTACTAGAAACATTTACCAATAACTGACTATACTCATTATTTAATCTTGAGTCATTAGAAGAAGTAGCTCCAATACCACTTGATGTATTTTCCCCAGGAAAGTTAATATCTAGTTCAGAAAATTTTGTGGCATATTTACCATTAGCTAAAAAATACACCGTCTGCGCATCGGCTAATGCTTGAACTAAAATACGTAACTGGGCCCCTCGACTTCTCCAAATGGCTCTTTCATATTGAGGCAAGGCAATGGCTGACAAAATGCCGATAATTAACACCACTACCAGTAGTTCAATCAAAGTAAAACCGACACAACGTGTCGCCCTGAAAGCGTCTTTGTTCAGGGCCTCATCCTTATTAAGCGGTTGAGATGCTGAGCAAAAACTTCTCAGCATGACAGCTATTTTATTGTTATTTTTCATACTTTCTCTCCTTTTTTTTTGGAAAACGGACATAAAAAACGGCCGCTATGTTTGAGCCTCTTGAACTAACCCAAGCCATAACAGCCGTAATTTGTCGCTTTGAAAACGACAAACATTCAGCACAACAAAAAGGGATTATAAGTTCCTTTTCATTGTGCTTAATACGACTGTTCTTGGAGTTCAAGAGTGCCTTTAGTTTCCTAAAAGCTCTCCGTATTTTATATACGGTTCCAAAAACAGATTAAATTGTACCGGGCATATAAAGCCCTATCCTATACTTTTCCTCCTGTACTACTGTTTTATTATATCAGTTTTTCAATTTTATATGTCAACTTCTTCATACGAATTTAGTACAATATAAAAGTTAATTTTATTTTATTTCTCTGTCGGAGATTTTTAACACATGAAAACTTGGAAATTCAAACTGCCGCAACTTAACACATTAAGTATTATTTTCTCCATTATTTTACTGGTAACCGTAATGACATGGATTGTGCCCAGCGGCGCCTATGACCGCGTGCTGACAGACGGGCGCGAAGTAGTGGTGCCGGGCACCTATCACGCAGTAGCCAGCCAACCACAAGGTATTTTTGATGTGCTAAAAGCCCCTATCAATGGCTTTGAAAATACGGCACTCGTGATTGCTTTCTTGCTCATTATCGGCGGTGTACTGGCTGTGATTGAAAAAACCGGTGCCATTGCCGCCGGCATCAAGGAGGCCAGCCTGTTTTTTGGACGGAAACCGCAGTTTAAATTTCTATTTATTCCCTTAGGAATTATTTTGTTTTCGCTATGCGGGGCCACCTTTGGTATGTGTGAAGAAACGCTGATTTTTATTCCTATTTTAATTCCGCTTGCTCTTTCGCTGGGCTATGACTCTGCTATCGGCACCGCCATTCCGTTTGTGGGAGCCGGAGTGGGCTTTGCTGCGGCCTTTACCAATCCGTTTACCGTCGGTATCGCACAAGGCATTGCGCAAGTGCCGCTCTATTCCGGTTTAGGATATAGACTACTGATTTGGGTCATTTGTACCGCTGTTGTAATTACCTATTTAATGATTTATGCACACAAAATACACAAAGACCCTACCAAGAGTTTGACCTATAACTATGACCAACTCAAACGTCGGGAATTAGGTATCAACCAAGATATACAGAAAATCACTTTGCGCCAAAAATTAGTATTGTTTGTATTCGGAGCGGGTATGTTGATGCTAATTGCCGGCGTACTTAAACCGCAATTATGTGCTTTCATACAAGGTTTTACAGGCTGGGATTTGATGCAAATCTTGCATCTGAGCCAAGAAGGTTGGTACATCACTGAAATTGCCGCGTTGTTCTTGGGAATGGGCTTTTTGTCAGCCATTGTAGGAGGGCTGTCTATGACGCAATTTACGGACAGTTTCTTTGATGGTGTGCGCGGAATGGCCTCTATTGCTATTACTTTATGTTTTGCACAAGCCATTGTGCTCATTGCCCAAAACGGTCAAATTTTAGACACCTTGCTCAACTTTATGTCTAAAGGTATTTCCAAACTGCATCCTATTTGCGCTTCTTGGGCGGCCATGATGTTACAAACCGTCATTGACTTCTTTATTCCCTCCGGCTCTAGTAAAGCCGTACTCACTATGCCTATTTTGGCACCGCTAGCCGATTTAATTGGCATCACGCGCCAAACCATGGTGTTGTCTTTCCAATTGGGTGGAAGCTGGCTCAACATGATTTTCCCCACCGATCCGGTCACCATTGCGGCCATTGGCTTTGCCAATATCGCTTTCTCCAAATGGATTAAATGGCTGCTACCGCTACTGATTATCATGTATTTGCTCTCATTTGCCGCATTAGTTCCACCCTATTTTATGAACTGGCATTAAAATTAGTAAAATAAAAAGGTCCTTTAGGGGGCCTTTTTATTATATATGCTACCCAGATTAAAAATTATTTCTTATTTATCCCCTGTCGACTGGTGCGTCTTTGCGCTGATATTGCTCTGCACCGTGGCAGCCGCCCTGTATGGCAATTACCGCAAGAAACACAATCAATCGCGGGCGCTAGATTATTTGTTAATGGGACGCCAACTAACCTTACCGCTTTTTGTGGCCACGCTGGTAGCTACTTGGTACGGCGGCATTTTTGGGGTCAATGAAATCACCTTCAATTACGGCATTTATAATTTTGTTACCCAAGGTATATTTTGGTATATTGCCTATTTAATTTTTGCGTTCTTTATCGTAAACAAAATCGCAAAATATCAATCTGTTACCTTACCCGATTTGGCCCAGCAAATGTTCGGCCCCAAATCCGGTAAAGTAGCGGCCGTATTTACGTTTTTATACATGACACCGGTAGCGTATGTATTAAGTTTAGGACTGTTCTTAAATATGATTTTTGGCATTACCGTATGGCAAGGCATGATACTGGGAACTATTTTTACTTGTTTATATACGGCATGGGGCGGTTTCAAATCCGTCGTATTTTCTGATTTAGTACAGTTTTTTGTGATGTGCTTTTCTGTATTGTTGGTAGTCTTATTTTCCGTAGGAAATTTTGGCGGTATGGAATTTTTACATACACATCTCCCCCCCACGCACTTTAGTTTAACCGGCGGACAAGGGATACTCAATACATTAATTTGGGGGTTTATTGCGCTTGCCACTTTAATTGATCCCAGTTTTTACCAACGCTGTTTTGCGGCCAAAAGCCCCAGCGTGGTAAAAAAAGGCATTTTAATTTCTACGTGTATCTGGTTTTGTTTTGATTTATGCACTACTGCCGGTGCCTTGTATGCCCGCGCCTTACTACCGCAAGCACAACCCGCAGAAGCCTATTTCTTTTACGCCGTACAAATACTTCCCATCGGTCTGAAAGGTTTTTTTGTAGCAGGGATATTGGCTATTATCTTATCTACGTTAAATTCTTTTTTGTTCATCGCCGCCAATACCTTAAGTTTTGATTTACTCAAAACCCGCTTTCAAAATGTAATTCTATCCAATCGAATTGCTTTATTCTTCGTCGGCTTACTGGCCGCTTGTATGGCGCAGGTATTTCATGGCAGTTTCAAAGAGATTTGGCTTACACTGGGTTCCTATTTTTCAGCTTGCTTATTAGTACCCATTTTGGCCGGCTATTTATATCCGAAAAAAATTAGTGATAATTTATTTGTAATCAGCGCATTATCCAGCGCGGCTGTAATGACTGTATGGAAATTAGTGCCTTTAGATCCCTTTTGGCGCCAAATTGACGGATTTTATATTGGAGTATTAACGGGAATAATTATTTTACTGTTCTCCCGTACTGCGAGGAAAAAACATGTCAAAAGCTCTACTGATTTGTAATGGAGAAAAACCGGGTGTATGGCTTAAAAAATTAGCTAAGCAGGTCGATTTTATTTTGGCCGCCGACGGCGGAGCGGATGCTGCCCTGTCGGCTGGGATTATACCCGATACAGTCATCGGAGACTTGGATTCTGTTTCCCCCCGCACTAAAAAACGTCTCAAAGACATCTCCTTTATCGAAGTAAAACGCCAAGATAATACGGACTTAGAAAAAGCATTGGATTGGTTGATTGACCAGGGATTTACCCAAATAATGATTGCGGGAGCCGTAGGTGGCCGCTTAGATTTCACTATTGGGAATCTACTGCTCGTACGTCCTTATTTGAAACATGCACAAATTTGCTTTTGCGGACCGGATTGGACCGTTTATCCTAGACTTAGCGGATGTACTTTCTCCGCCCAAAAAGGTGCTCGTTTAAGCCTTATTCCGCTCTCTTACTGCCGGGGAGTTACCCTGAGTGGCTGTCGCTACGCCCTAAACCATGAAAATATCGGCCGCCAATACGTGGGGCGTACTTTATCAAATCAAGTTACGTCTTCTAAAATCTCTCTTTCTTTATCAACCGGATTTTTACTGATATACATCGAAAATACTCCACAAAAAAAGCGGATCTAAAAATCCGCTTTTTTTAGATATACATATATCCATTAATTGGGTGTCTGTGTGGTATAGATTCCCAATGTTTTACAGATTCCTTCATTCCCGGTGCAAGCCAAAGTACGTTTCTTAGTGGTAGGATCAATCACTTTATATGGGTTCCAAATTTTATAGTCCCCTCCGATGCGCTCGGCTACAACACCGCCGCAAGTAGTACCCGGAATAGGGGCATTAGTCGCTGAATTTAGGCGATAGATATAATGTTTAGCGGTAGCGGTAGTTCCCGAAACTGTGCCGGGGATCCCAATCAGCAACTTGTCAAAACTGGCCGGGCACACGCCTCTTTCTGCGGCGTAGCTATATACTGCATCATTAGCCGCCTTGATGATATTCATTGCTTCTGTGGCGCGGCTTTTTTCAATAGTCTTGGAATAATTAGGCATTGCTATCGCTGTCAAAATGCCGATAATCAAAACGACCACTAATAGTTCAATCAAAGTAAAACCTTTCTTCATATATTCTCCTTTTATAAAGTAGCAATCCGCTGTGCGGCCGCCTGTGTATTTTGCGGTGTATTAAAAGCCGTCAAACGGAAATATCCTTCTCCGGCTAAACCAAATCCGGATCCGGGCGTTCCCACTAGTTGCAGCTTCTGTAACATCATATCAAAAAATTCCCAAGAATTAAAGCCCGTCGGTGTCTTTAACCAAATATAGGGGGCATTTTCGCCGCCGTAAGCAGTTAAACCGGCTTTTTGCAATGCCTGCAATAACACTTGAGCATTGCTTAAATATCCGTCAATAACCGCTCGGGTTTGCTCTTGACCTTGGGGAGTATATACGGCCTCAGCACCGCGTTGTATGATATAGGGCACCCCGTTAAATTTGGTGCTTTGACGGCGCAACCACAAATCGTGCACATAGTGGGTATTGCCTTGTTGATCTAAAAGGACCAGCTCTTTGGGCACCACACAGTACGCACAACGTGTTCCCGTAAATCCGGCCGTTTTAGAAAAAGAGCGAAACTCCACCGCACATTTTTTAGCTCCCGGTATTTCAAAAATACTACGCGGCAAATCCGGTTGACGTACAAACGCCTCATAAGCCGAATCAAATAAAATAACCGCTTTATGCTCTGAAGCCCACTCCACCCATTTTTGCAATTGTGTACGGGTAAGTACTGAGCCCGTTGGATTATTTGGCGAGCACAAATAAACGATATCGGCGTGCTCAGCCGGTAATGCCGGCGCAAAATTATTCTCTGCCGTACAAGGTAAATAAATGATGTTTTCAAAGCCGTTGTGAGCATATTTCCCGCTACGGCCGGCCATTACATTGGTATCCAAATACACCGGATATACCGGATCCTGCAAAGCCACTCGTGCCGACCCTGCAAAAATTTCCTGAAAATTAGCCACATCGCTTTTTGCCCCGTCGCTGACAAAAATTTCCTCATCAGATATGTCCACTCCGCGGGCCCGATAATCGTGCTGTGCAATGGCTGTACGCAAAAAATCATATCCTTCATAAGGGCCATATCCGCGAAAGGTTTCCGTATGGGCCATATCCTCACACGCTTTTTTTAAGGCGTCCACTACTGCCGGCACCAACGGACCGCTTACATCTCCTATTCCCAAACTAATCACGGTTTGTTCCGGATGGGCTGCTTTGTAAGCCGCCGTACGGCGGGCCACTTCTGCAAATAGATAACTACCTTGTAAATTCAAATAATTCTCATTCAGTAATGTCATACTTTCCCCATATAAATGCCTTCAAAAACTTTAGTTGCCGGTCCGCTCATTTGCACATGGCCTTGTTCGGGCCATTTTACATGCAATGTACCGCCGTCTAACACGATATCCGCTTCCGGACGGCTTTTCCCCGTCAATACAGCCGCTACCAAGGTGGCACAAGAGCCCGTACCGCAAGCCTGCGTAATACCCGCTCCGCGTTCCCACACGCGCATACGCAAAGTATGTTCATCGATAACTTGCACGAATTCTACATTTGTTTTTCGCGGAAATAAAGGGTGCGTTTCAATCTGCGGTCCTATTTTCTCTAAAGCAATTTGTGCCATGTCCGGCACAAAAATTACAAAATGCGGATTGCCCATCGATACGGCTGTTCCGATCCATTCTTGGCCGTTTATGTTTAGTGGCACTTCTATCGCTTTTTCATCGGACGGGCCATTTACTGGTATTTCTCCGCGCGTTAAACGCGGGGCCCCCATATCTACCTGTACCCAATTTTTTGTTAAATCTGTTAATTGTGTAACAATCGGGCCGGCTAACGTATGTAGCGTAAGACGCGTACTATCCGTCCAACCCTGTTCTCGGCAAAAAAGCGGTACGCAACGCGAGGCATTACCGCACATTTCGGCTTCGCTTCCGTCGGAATTAAAAATGCGCATTTTTACATTTTCGCGGTCCATGGGCCATAACAGCACCAGTCCGTCTGCGCCAATGCCAAACCGGCGATCGCAAACGTTGCGGGCCGCGCTTGAAAAATCCGTCAGCGTATTTTCAACCGCATTGACGATCACAAAATCATTTCCTAATCCATGGTACTTGGCAAATTTCATATCAGTATTGTATAAAAAGAAAACCCGCCCCGCCAAGCATTTCCCACAAACTGCTTTCAATGAAGTAAAATATACATATGAGCGACAACATCAATCTTCCTCCTCAGCACGTGGCTATTATTATGGACGGAAACGGTCGTTGGGCCGCCGCCAAACATTTGCCGCGTAATGCCGGTCACAGAGAAGGTGCGCAAGCGGTGCGCCGCGTGATAGAAGCCGCCACCAAACTGGGGATAAAATATCTCACTTTATATGCATTTTCCACCGAAAATTGGACTCGTCCGCAAGAAGAAATTGACACATTGATGAATTTGTTGGACAAAACAATGGAGCAATATCAGTCCACCGCACAAAAACAAAATTTACGCATTTTGGTTAGCGGCCAACGCGAGCCGTTGCCGACTCATTTGCTCGCCAAAATGGACCGCTTGGTACAAAACACATCTGCTCACACGGGACTAACGGTTAATTTGGCCCTAAATTACGGAGCCCAGCAGGAAATTACGCACGCGGTAAACGCCTTGCTGGCCGAAGGAAAAACTGCCATCACGCCGCAAGATATCTCCGCGCATTTGTATCAACCACAGCTCCCCGCACCGGAACTAATTATCCGTACCTCGGGCGAGCAACGACTGTCTAATTTTTTGTTATGGCAGGCGGCCTATAGTGAGTTTTATTTTACGCCTGTCTTATGGCCGGACTTTGATGAAAAAGAGCTACAAAAGGCCCTGCAAGAATATCAGCATCGTCAGCGCCGTTTCGGCGGAATATAAGATTTGAAAATAAAAACCCTCCGGTATAACCGGAGGATTTTTATATACAAGAGGTCTCTCTTTTCTGACGTAAGAGGAGTTCTTACTCTACCACAAATTACAAATGAAAATCAATTCTACCGTCTTCTTTGGTTTTTACTTTTTGTTTGGGGCCGGTATACGTAGTGTCATTTGATTTTTTGTCCGATAAAAAGATATCCCCTAAAGTAGTGGGAGGCCCAAACCTGTTAGGGCCTTTCGTACCCGGATATAGGATGAAAAAGAGCGGCGAAATACTCAACAAAACATTCATAGCCATCACGCCTACAAACTCCCTCATAGCTGCAAAAATAAACAGAAAAGCCATAGCCGCAAAAAACCACCAAGCAGATAAATCCATATCATGAAATCTACGACATATCGCCGTATAATATACCCAAGCACATACCAGCACAATAGCGAGCACAAAAAGAAATACCAATAAACCGTTTACCATGCTAGTCATATCCGTAATAGTATTCTGCGGAATAGCAGATAGAAATTTCTCGAGCATAGCAACTACTGCACCCGTGACAATTTGCACCAACAAATATTCCAATCGACCGGCACGGCCCTTCCACAAAAATAAATGTTTCATTCTATATTCTCCGAGGTGGTAATGGTTATTTCTACTATTTTTCTTCTGTTTCGCCTTCCAACATTTTTTCTTCGGCAATAGCCGCACGTTTGCGTAAATGATGTACTAAAATTTTCTTACGCAAGCGCAAAGACGAAGGCGTAATCTCCACCAGTTCGTCAGGGGCAATATATTCCACCGCTTGCTCCAAACTCATTTGGCGCGGCGGGGTCAGCGTGTAGGATTCATCGCTTGACGAGCTACGCATATTGCTTAAATGTTTGGCTTTGCAAGGATTGACCACCAAATCATTATCGCGGGAGTTTTCCCCCACAATTTGCCCCATGTACACTTTTTCGCCGGGCCCTAAAAATAGTTCCCCGCCGTTTTCCAGTGCAAATAAGGCATAGGCAGTAGTGACGCCGTCTTCTTTGGCTACCAGTACGCCGTTGTGGCGGATAGGCGACAAATTCACTTTCGGATAATACCCGTGGAAACTGTGGTGCATAATACCTGTACCGCGGGTGCCGGTTAAAAATTCATTTTTGAAACCCAGCAAAGCGCGCGCCGGAATTAAATACTCTAAGCGCAAACGGTCTTCACCTTCGGACACCATATTTTCCAATTTGGCGGCGCGCTGGCCCACCAAAGTAAATACGGCCCCTTGATGCTCAGATTTAATATCCAACACGAGATATTCCATCGGCTCTAAAATTTGCCCGTTTTCTTCTTTATAAATCACTTCGGGTGAGGACACCGCCAGTTCAAAACCTTCGCGGCGCATATTTTCAATCAGTACCGTTAAATGTAGTTCCCCGCGGCCATATACTTTGAATTTCCCCTCGCCTTCTAATTGTTCCACTTTTAAGCCGACATTGGTTTGGGCTTCTTTTTCCAAACGGTTTTTTAGGTGGCGGCTGGTAACAAATTTACCTTCTTTGCCGGAGAACGGACTGTCATTGACCATAAAGTCCATAGACATCGTCGGCTCATCAATAGCCAGTGGCGGCAGAGCTTTGGGAAATTCCGGTTGGCACACGGTATCGCCCACATCTACCCCTTCTAATCCGGCAATGGATACGATATCGCCCGCTTGGGCCATTTCCACTTCTTTTTTGCCAAGGCCTTCATACATTTCGATTTTGACTGCCTTAGACGGAGTTTGCGTGCCGTTTTGGTGTAGTAGTACCACACTCTGTCCGCGCGTAATTTTACCGGCCAAAATACGGCCGATACCCACATGGCCGAGGAAATTATTGTAATCGAGCATGGTAACCTGCATTTGCAGCGGTTCGTTCGGCATAGCTACCGGCGCGGGCACGTGAGAAATAATAGTGTCCAACAAAGGCGCAATATCTTTGCCTTTCTCTTCCATTTTTAGGCTAGCCCAACCTTCACGGCCGGAAGCGTACAAGATAGGGAAATCGAGTTGTTCATCCGTAGCACCCAACTCCATAAACAGATTAAATACTTCGTCGACTACTTCGCTGGGGCGGATATGGTCGCGGTCCATTTTATTAATAACCACAATCGGCCGTAACCCAAGTGCTAGCGCCTTGCGCAACACAAAACGTGTTTGCGGCATAGGGCCTTCCACCGCGTCCACCATTAAAATTGCACCGTCTACCATTTTCAGCACGCGTTCCACTTCACTACCAAAATCTGCGTGTCCCGGAGTATCAACGATGTTAATGGTATGGTCTTTATATTTAACAGAGGTACACTTGGCCAAAATGGTAATACCGCGCTCACGTTCCAAGGGGTTTGAGTCTAAAACGGTTTCTTGAGCGTCATCTTCTTTAACGGTAAATTGTCCGGCTAATTTTAAAAGAGAATCTACCACAGTGGTCTTACCATGGTCTACGTGGGCAATGATAGCCACATTGCGCACATCACTACGTACATTATTCATAAAACTTCAATCTTTCCTCTCCAAATTTCCACAAAAAATAACCTCACCGCTCGGCAGGAGGTTTATTCGGCGGGGCCGCCCCGCATAGCATACTTTGTAGATATGTATATTTTATCATTTTTTCAGCCGCGCGTGCAGAAGTGCTACCCAGTAAAATAAAATTTATTATAATAAGAGCATGGAAAAACTTTTACATATCTTCGGTGGCATGGCCATTTTGTATCTCATCTATGTATTGGGCATAAAAAATTGGGATTATGCCAGCGAGGCTAAACGCCTAAAAATAAAAGAAGATATTAAACAAGAGGGGCTTTCAACCAGTTTTTATTTTATAACCCCCAAACGTTTACTGTTCTTTGAAATTTTAAGCGGCGGATTATTCATTTTTTATTGGGCCTATAAACAATGGCAATCCATGTTAAGAGGCTATAAAAATACTACCGGTAAACGTTTATTATTCGGACCTTTTTTACGCAGTCTATTTATCGCTATTTCGATGTATCAGCTCACTGCCATTCTAAACCGCACCTGCGTGTATATGCGCAAAGAACCTGCTTTCCCGCCTTTTGTGTGGGGCACGGCTTTATGGGGCGGCGCGGTGGCGGCGTGCTTGCCAATGTTAGCTAGCGGGTGGCGAGTATTGGGCGCGGCTTTTTGTCTGCTCTCGCCCTATGTATTGCAAAATCACATCAATTCTTTACCCAAAGAGCTTCCCCCCTCCCGCATTAAAGCAATGGAAATTGTTTTTCTGTTGTTTAGCTGGTGTGTATGGGGCGCGGCCGTATTTGCTTACGGCAAATATGTACTGGGGAAATAAAAAGAGAAAAATATGAAAAACAGAAAAGGTTTTACCCTTATTGAACTCTTAGTTGTGGTACTGATTATAGGCATATTGGCATCCCTGGCTTTGCCTGCTTATTTTCGTGCGGTAGAGCGGTCACGTGTTAGCGAAGCAGAATTATTAATGGGTAACGTGGTGCAGGCCCAACAGCGTTATAAAATGAAAAGAGGTTCCGGTTATGCATTAAATTGGAGAGCTTTAGATGCAGCTCCGGCAGGGGTAGCCGATGCCTCTTCGTTAAAAACAGCTTCCATTTTTTGTACAAAGGTAGCAACTCCTAGTACTACATTAGGAACCCCGAGTGCAACCTGTGGAAATGGATTTGAGGTAGAATTAATTGGCTCAAATTCTGCTCCGGATAATACTTCCGGTGTCGTAGCAACCCGTGTAAATAATGACCAATATGGAGACTATAAATTAGGACGTTATTATGACCCCCGTGAGATAGAGCATTTTGGAGCGGTGGTTTGTAATGCCGGAGAAGCGGAAACAGATCAAGCAAAATCTTTATGTATTGATTTCCAAACAGATACGGATACCTATGTAGTAGGAGTGCTTCCCTCTGCTTCCGGGACTGTTCCAGGCACAGATGACGACCCCATAGAACCTCAGGGAGGAGGAACGACTTACTCCATGTTAAGCAGTGATATGAAGGTTTCTAAATATGACAATGCTCTGTTAATGCTTAATCGGAACGCAATACTAGATTTTGTAGGAATCGATGTGACGGATGAAAATGTCACTGTTACGTGGTATGAAATGACCGGTGATACAGAAGACCCCACCAATGACATAAACAGAGGGCAGGGATTGTATTATAGCGACACAAATGGTGCGCAAATAGTTAATGCCGACAAATATTACGTTGTGATTGAGACATCCGATGGAAATTATATGATACCAGCATCTTAACAAAAGAATAGTTCACGCAAACAGGCGCGCCCGTAAAAGAGCGCGCCTTTTGTTATGAGTGTTGTATTTTTGCCGTTCCGCGCACGCGAAGCTACCCGCGTCAGCTTTTCTGATTTTTCAAATTCACAATTAATTTGCGGGATGTAGTTGCCCGCATAGGCGTAGCGCTAGGTACGTCAAGGGCAAGAGACCGCAAAGGAATGGGAATTTGGAAAATGGTTGAGCACAAAGCGACGAAACCCGATACTTTGCGTATCGGGTTTCGTGCAATAATCGTTTCAACTGTAAAAGTTGTTATTTGGCTTGAGAAACGGCTACGGCTACCGCCACCGTCGCTCCTACCATCGGGTTGTTCCCCATACCAATTAAGCCCATCATTTCCACGTGAGCCGGTACGGAAGACGAACCCGCAAATTGCGCATCACCATGCATACGACCCATGGTGTCGGTCATACCATAAGAGGCAGGACCGGCGGCCATATTGTCCGGGTGTAAGGTGCGGCCTGTACCGCCACCGGAAGCCACGGAGAAATATTTTTTGCCGTTTTCAATGGCCCATTTTTTATAAGTGCCAGCCACCGGATGTTGGAAGCGGGTCGGGTTGGTGGAGTTTCCGGTAATGGATACGTCCACTCCTTCGTGGCGCATAATGGCTACGCCTTCGCTCACATCATCGGCACCGTAGCATTTCACTTTGGCTTTATCGCCGTCGGAGAAAGCTTTTTCGCTGACGATTTTCAGTTCGCCGGTTTTGTAATCATATTCGGTTTCTACCGATGTAAAACCGTTAATACGGGAAATAATATACGCGGCATCTTTGCCCAAACCGTTCAAGATAACGCGGAGCGGTTCTTTGCGCACTTTGTTGGCGGTGCGGGCAATACCGATAGCACCTTCAGCGGCGGCAAAACTTTCATGTCCGGCTAAAAAGCAGAAACATTTGGTTTCTTCGCGCAGCAACATAGCACCCAAGTTACCATGGCCTAAACCGACGGCACGTTGATCGGCCACAGAACCGGGGATGCAGAAGCTCTGCAAACCGACACCGATTTTTTCGGCGGCTTCGGCAGCGGTTTTGACACCGGCTTTCAAAGCAATCGCGGCGCCCACGGTGTAAGCCCACACGGCGTTTTCAAAAGCAATCGGCTGAATGCCTTTGACGATTTTTTCTACGTCAATGCCTTTGTCCAAGCAGATTTTGCGGGCTTCTTCTAAATCTTTAATACCGGCGGCTTTTAATGCGGCATTAATTTTGTCAATTCTTCTTTCGTATCCTTCAAATGTGATCGTCATAACTTTTCTCCTTTGGCTTACTCTTTGCGGGGGTCAATTTTCTTGACAGCTTCGTCAAAGCGGCCATAGGTTTTGACGTTTTCTTCAAACGCGGTTTTGGCGTCGGTGCCTTTTTTAATCGCGTCCATCATTTTGCCCAAGTTGACAAATTTATAACCAATGATTTCATTGTTCTTGTCTAAACCGATTTCCAACACATACCCTTCGGCCATTTCCAAATAGCGCGGGCCTTTGGCTTCGGTACCGTACATGGTGCCTACTTGGCTGCGGTGGCCTTTGCCCAAGTCTTCCATGCCGGCGCCAATCGGCAAACCGTCGTCAGAAAAAGCACTTTGCGTGCGGCCATAGACAATTTGCAAGAACAGTTCGCGCATGGCGGTATTGATAGCATCACACACCAGGTCAGAGTTTAACGCTTCCAAAATGGTTTTACCCGGCAAAATTTCCGCCGCCATTGCAGCAGAGTGTGTCATACCGGAGCAACCTAAGGTTTCTACTAAAGCTTCTTTAATGACGCCATTTTTTACGTTCAAGGTCAATTTGCAAGCACCTTGTTGCGGCGCACACCAACCCACACCGTGGGTCAGACCGCTAATATCACTAATTTGTTTGGCTTTAACCCATTTGCCTTCTTCAGGAATGGGAGCCGGATCGTGCTTGGCGCCTTTGCAAACGCAGCACATTTCTTTTACTTCTGGGGTGCATTTTTCACAGCTCATGAAGTTCTCCTAATAGAAAAATAAATCTTACTGTTATATTTTAGCAAAATCAAACTGATAAAAACACCCCGCTTTAAATTAGGAATCGGGATATTCTAAATATGTGACTTAACTAGCACATTTAGGAGCATAACTGGGACAGTATGTGCCTTTGCAACATCCTGTACCATTATAAGTTCCTGTACAACTGCCCCCAGCATTTGCTTCACACACTCCTCCATCATTAACAGTAATTCCCATGCAAGAACTACCAATATCTGCCACACATTTTCCACCTTCTAATGTGACATATCGACAAATATTGTATTGGTAATATCCCTCTGTGTTTCCTGTAGCCCAACAAGTTCCTCCAGAATTAATTGTTGAATATCCGCATCCATCTTGGCTTTCTCCCTTACATATGCCTCCATCGTTAATAATTGAATTTGAGCAGGCACCATGATGGCCTGGACCCGTAGCAATGCACATTCCACCATTATTAATCTCTGAACGGACACATCCATTTGAATTATTACCTTCACAAATTCCACCTTCATTGATAGTTACATCACTGCAAGTTCCCCACGAATTAGCAATACATTTTCCCCCTTCATTAATTATCGGTTTCGTGTAAGTATCCGTCCAACCACATGATCCCTTTTCAAAAGGCATATTTAAACTAATACAACGAGCTTGATCATTTTTGTAACATTTACCTGTGGAATTTGCCCACGAACGGTTCGCATTATCACAGGTGGCTTTGTCTATGTCTTGGTCTAATAAATATCCGACATAGCCGTCTTGTTCTGTTAATTCTTGCCCCATTAACAATTTGCCACATAATTTATTCGCCCGTTCATCATTTTTTAATGCTTCACAATGTAGTTGCCCGGCAAACAGTGGGCTATCATCTAAATAACTGGCTAGGCGTACATTAGCTAACTTACTATTGGTAACGCGTATCACATTGGGGTCAGCGGTATTATTAGGGGTCACTAATGCAAACGTTAAATCCGCATTATTCATGGTAACGTCCAAATTAGCCATATTATCTGTATAAGACCCATTAGTCATTTTAATCGCTTCTTCAGCATCTTTAATGGCTTTGGCTCCGGGGAGCATGGTGCTCCAATGGCTTTTATCCACCGCCCCTTGATACATGGGAATAGCAATCGCTGACAGCACTCCGATAATTAATACGACTACTAATAATTCAATTAGGGTAAAACCTCTTTTCATAATTCCTCCCTACTAAAAATAAACCACTGTTTTTCCTTCAAAAACACGGCTAGAAACAATGTAAACGACAAAAGTGTCACAAACACTTCAGCGTCATAAAAAATGGTAGCAAAAAAAAAAAACGAGTCAAGCTTTTTTTGTCCATACTTTTTCTTTCCGAAGAAAAAGTACACAAAAAGACGGTCGGCCAAGAAGCAAAAAAGAATCTGCAAACGGCTGTTTGATAAACTCGCTTTACTCATACATATCAAACAGACTACCCCATTTGCAGATTCTTTTTTACTACGCTTCAAGGCCGATTTATATGGAGATCCTGAGCAGTCGACTCCTGCATGACTCAGGATAACAGTTGACAATGATAACAAAATCTTTCAATAGTTCATACATATTTCTGTTTCATAGCACAAATTGAGGGTTGCTTTTTCCCCGCAAACAGTTCTACAATAAAAGTATCTATTTATAAGGAGTGTATTATGAGCATAAAATTAGCTGTTTCCGATTTACCTACTTCCACTTTTACCTGCGGGCCCAGCCAAGGCCATCCCGTCATCCGGCAAACCCCGCTTTATAAAACTCAATTTGAACGCAGTCACCGCGCCAAAGACGTTGCCGCTGAAGGTTTATACAAAGAAGCCACCGACAATTTGCGCAAATTATTAGATTTACCGGCCGACTATACCGTTATCTTTTTTATGGGTGGGGCGACCCCGGCTTTAGATGCTGTAGCATGGAGCTTGACCAAAGATTCCATTTCCGGTTTAAGTTTTGGTGCTTTCTCTAAACTGTGGTGCAAAAAAATTGCCGGTTGTTTAGAAGACAGTGTTAAAAAAGAATTTAGAGAAGCGGCCGAAGGTGAATTTTTCCCGACTGAAAAACCGAACTATCAGGCCAGTTTAGTCGTACTCACTCCCAATGAAACTTCCACCGGTACGCAAATCCCCAACGAGTATTTAGAAGAAGCATGGGCTCAAAAAGGCCCCGATACCTTAGTCGCGTGGGACTGCACTTCTTGCGCAGGCGGACGGGATTTGCCGAAAAATAAATTTGATGTCATGGTATTTTCTATGCAAAAATGCTTTGGCGTAGGCGGCGGCAGCAGCGTCATTATTTTAAGCCCGAAGGCAGTAGCCCGCATCGCAGAAGCGAAACAATACCGTCGCATTCCGTACAGCCTAGACTTAACCTATGCCGTCGAAAAAGCACAAGAAAAAATCCAAACAGTCAACACTCCCAGCACCACTAACATTTGGATGTTCAACGAAGCGGCTAAATGGATGAATGAAAACGGCGGACTCAAGGCTATGGACGCTTTGTGCCGCAAACACGCCGATTATTTGCTCAAATGGGCCGCACAAACAGACTGGCTTAAACCCTTAATTGCCCAAGAAGAAAACCGCTCTTACACCACGTTAACGCTAGAAATAACTGATCCCAAAATTGACGCGGCTGAAATCAGCAAAGCACTCAAAGCCACCGGGCTTCCCAATTTGCAAGACGGTATTAAAAAATACTCGGCTGTCAAACAAAATTCCTTACGTATTGCTTGTTTCCCGTTCGTAGATATCAACGGAGTAGAACAATACGAAAAATTAACGCATGCCGTAGATGAAATTGTCAAACAGTTACGCGCTCAGGAGGCCAAATGAAAATTTTAATTGCAGATAAATTTCCGATTCATTGGACGGAAGTGCTCGCCAAACAAGGTCATCAAATTACCTCTAATTCCGCTTTAGATGAAAACACCTTGCCCACGGCGATTAAGGATAACGAAATTTTAATCGTGCGCAGTACCAAAGTACCCGCCGCGGTAATTGATGCGGCAAGCGCACTAAAACTCATTATCCGCGCCGGCGCCGGCACCAACACCATTGACGTCAAACACGCCGCCGAAAAAGGTGTTGCCGTGTGCAACTGTCCGGGTACCAATTCCATCGCAGTAGCGGAACTAGCGATGGGTCTTTTACTCGCGTTAGACCGCCGGATTTACCACAACACAAACGATTTGCGCCACGGTGTTTGGAATAAGGGCGAATATGGCAAAGCGCGCGGTATTTTCGGCCGCACGTTGGGCATTATTGGGCTAGGGCATATCGGACAAGAAGTAGCCAAACGTGCCGCGGCTTTCGGCATGAAATTAGTTGCTTATGACCCATTTGCCAAAGATGAAACTTTTGCTAAATTAAACGCCACGCGCTACAACGATATTTATGAATTAGCTGCCGTGTGTGATGCTATTACCATTCACTTGCCGGAAACACCGGAAACAAAAGGGCTGTTTAATAAAAAGTTTTTTGACGTAATGAAACCGGGCACTATTTTTATTAATGCTGCACGCGGCGGATTAGTGGTCACCGCTGATTTAGTAGAGGCAGTGAAAACCAAAGGTATTAAGGCTGGCTTAGATGTCTATGAAAAAGAACCCAAAGCCGCCGATAAAACCTTTGATTTTAGCCCGTTTGAAGGAGCTGAAAATATATACGGTACGCACCACATCGGTGCTTCTACCGACCAAGCCCAAGATGCCGTGGCCGAGTGTACCGTAAAAATTATTGATGAATATGCCGCTACCGGCAAATTTTTATACAAGGTGAACTAATGGCTACCGTAAAACCGTTTCGTGGATATCGTCCTACCGCTCATGTAGAGCAACTTGCTTGCCCGCCCTATGATGTAATTAATTCACAAGAAGCGCGGGAAATGGCCGCCGGAAATGAATTTTCTTTTCTACACGTGGAAAAACCGGAAATTGATTTGCCGGAAAGCGTAGATTTGTATGACGAACAAGTCTATGCCAAAGGTAAAGAAAATTTAGAAAAATTCATTGCCGACGGTACCTTAAAACAAGACGAAAAACCGTGCTTTTATATTTATGCGCAAACGATGAACGGACGTACACAATATGGTTTGGTGGCCGCTGTATCGGCCGAAGAATATGACCAAGCTATTATTCGTCGCCACGAACTCACACGCAAGGATAAAGAAGAAGACCGCACCCGCCACGTAGATACCTTATCTGCTACCACGGGGCCTGTCTTTTTAACCTATCCGGACCAGCCGGAAATGAATCAAAAAGTGGCAGAAATTTGTGCCGGCACACCGACTTATAAATTTACCACTTCCGACGGAATCGGTCACACTTTCTGGATTGTATCCGATGGAAACAGTATTGAAGAAATTATCCGGATTTTTGCCAAACTGCCCGTCCTGTATATTGCTGACGGACATCACCGTTCCGCTTCAGCAGCCAACGTGGCGCGTAAACGCAAAGCGGCTAATCCAAATCACACCGGACAAGAGAGTTATAACTTTTTCCAAGCGGTTATTTTCCCTGCCAGCCAGTTATATATCATGGACTATAATCGTTTGGTAAAAGATTTGAACGGACTTACGCAAGCGCAATTTTTAGAAAAGATTGCAGACAAATTTGAAGTACTTCCCACCGGCCAAGCCAAGCCGGCGGCCCGCCATCAATTTGGCATGTATTTGGGAGGCAAGTGGTATACACTAACAGCCAAAGCCGGCACCTTCAATGAACAAGACCCCGTGGATGCATTAGATGTCAGTATTTTGCAACAAAATTTACTGGCTCCGATACTGGGCATCGGCGACCCTCGCACCGACAAACGCATCAGTTTTGTAGGAGGCATACGCGGACTTGATGAATTAAAAAAGAAAGTAGATAACGGAGCCTATCAAGTGGCTTTTTCGATGTATCCTACTTCTATTGAGGAGCTAATGAAAGTAGCAGATGCCCGCTTAATTATGCCCCCGAAATCTACGTGGTTCGAACCCAAATTGCGCAGTGGTTTAGTTACTTACAAATACTAAATTATTCCCCGCTGATGTGTCGGCGGGGAATAAAAAATTTGCATTTTCTGTAACAGATTTGCTACATTAACAGACAGTTGTTTATTGCTAGAACCGATTTGAATTATTTAAGGAGTAACCCTTATGGCAACAAAGAAAAATACCAAAGATACGTTAACAGCAGCCGAAATTAAAGAAATTAAAAAACATTTAGAAGAGCTAAAAGCAGACGCGGAAAAACGTTTAAAAGAGAAAAAAGATATGGATATGCCGGAAGCCGAAGTGGGCGATCCGATTGATGTGGCCGGACAAAGTTTAGATAAGGAAATTTTGTTTGAACTGTCCGGCAATTCCCATAACACCATCGGCCAAATTGAAGCGGCCTTGCGCAAAATTGAAAAAGGAATTTATGGCCGCTGTGAATTGTGCCGCCAACCCATTCCCAAAAAACGCATTAAAGCATTGCCTTTTGCACGCTACTGCGTAAACTGCCAAAATTCGTCGGAATCTAACCGCGGATAGTTTATTAATACAGACAAAAATTTACCCCCCGAAGATTTCTTCGGGGGGTTTGTTAGATAGTCTTTATAATTTCGGATAATACACGGGCGTTTTGCGCACGTCTTTGGCATGGGCTTTAATTTTATATCCTTTCTCACTTACCCCAATGCGAAATCCTTTCTTTTCCAACACGGCCTGTGTATCGCGCTGGAACTGCACCGGATCGCCGGACAAGATAGATAAGCGCAACAAATCATTGGTGTAATAACCATACTGTACGCGATGTACTTCTTCCAAATAACCAATCTTTTCCAAGTGCGCTTGCGCTTTATTAATCAAACGTTGTTGGGCAAAAGAGCCTGCTCCGAAAAACGAATGATAGAAGTATCCCACAAAAGAGGTCATCAGTAGAATTCCCGTCAAAGTAAGCACCATGCTTTCCACCCAGCTTTTCGGGCGGGATTTAACTACAATAGACCCTGCGGTCATATCTTGCAAGGCACGATGTTGATCATCGATAGAGGCCAGCAAAAATCCCCCCATCAACAAAACCGCGCTGACATAATAGCTCAACGTACGCACAAATGCCCGCACAATTCCTAAGGGTTCTCCGGTATTTTTATCTAATACCTCAATACCAACCAATTTTTTACCTACTGTATGACGGCCGCCGCTGGTAAACAGGGTCATATATAAGATGAAAGGAATATTAACGCCCGCTACCAGCCAATATAACTGTTCTAAGTCAAAAGAAACAAAGCGAACGATGACCCCAAGAAACAATTGATACAAAATAAGAATAAGCCCACTATCAATCAGTAACGCCACAAAGCGTTCCGGTATACTGGCCACTACCGGGCCCTGCGGTTCTTCTTCCGGTTGTTGCTCCGGCTGGGCACTGCGCACCAGCGGAGTGGTATCATCCATAATATTAATGCGATGTTCTTCCATACAATCTCCTAAAAACGCTGTTGTATTGTAAACCCTTTTTTGTATTATAACAAGTTTTTAGTAGGTAGCATAGTAAATTATTCAGATTTTTTCGCATGCTATCTTTTATATTAATCTGCACATTTAGGTGCAGAAGCCGGACAATACCCTTTTCCATAATCTTCACAACAGCCGCCGTTGGTGTAATTGGCTCCAGAACAATAATTGGATTTACTTGCATAACAGATAGAACCTGTATAAAAAGTTGTATTCAGACATACCCCTTCACAAGAGCTTCCTTCATAAAATTCACTTCCTCTACAATAACCATAACACTGTCCCTTATTTTTAAATGTATTTACCTCACATCCAAGTCCGCCTTTATCATTACAAATACCTCCATCAAACAAGCTAAACACACATCCTCCTTGTACATATCCGTTACAAATTGCACCGCTATAAAAAGTTCCGCCACATCCTTGATTTGTCTTTCCTTCGCAAATTCCTCCCTCATAAACATTCAAACCTTTACACGAATGATATGTAGTTCCTTCACACACTCCCCCTTCAAGAATAGTTTTTCCATTATCCCCATTATATCCACAAAATCCATCACTATACGGCATCCCTAGGGCGGTACACCGGGCTTCTTCACTCGTGTAGCATTGCCCCGTCGTATTGGCCCACGCACAGGGGCCGGGGTAATCTAATAAATATTTATCATAGCCGTTTTTACTGCCTGCCTTTTG
>JAFXOI010000005.1 GCA_017528825.1 Elusimicrobiaceae bacterium
CGGCATCAAAGTAGCGTACCGGCTTTTATCGGTGGCGGTTTGGTACTGCGGCAAAGCAATTGCAGTTAACACACCGATAATTAACACAACTATTAATAATTCAATTAACGTGAAACCTTTTTTCATAGTTTCTCCTTTTTATATTCTTTTCTACAGCTCTATTCTTTTCAATAAAACAACCTCAAAATGCGTGTTTTACACAACAAACATCAGGGGATACTATCCCCGCTTTTAAGATACTATCAAAAAAAAAAAACGATGTCAAGCGTTTTTATTTCTCGACGAGAAAACGGCCAAAAAGGAAAACAACAAAGAGGATAATGTTTTTATACAGAAAAGATTTTAGGCAAGTTAAAAATTTAAGATACTGTAATAGGAGTGGCGGTATCACCCACAATTTTTAGATATTGCAAGTTATTTTGTAATCCCACATCCACCGGAATAATGTTGTGGCCGTTATCCACCACAATTTCTTCTACCGGCGTGTGCCCCACCACTTGCCGCAGTTCACTACGAGGACACGAAGCTAATAAATCGTCCAAATCTTCCCAGAAAATACCGCCGAATTTATCTGTTCCGCTACGGTGCAAGCTGATATTGAAAATAGGATGTCGGAAAAATTCATGCTTAATCGCCTCTCGAAAAACCATATTAATCATTAGAGACACATTATTTTCTGTCAGCTCATCTAATTGCATTTTAAAAATTTTCATCAGCTTATGCGTCACTCCCGCATGCGTAAACAAAAACCCTTTATAAGCATACGCGGCGCGCACTTCAAAGTCCAGCACTTGGCGTTTTATTTTATCACGCATATAACGCGCTTCTTCTTTGCCAAAACCGGAAATTAAAAAATTGCTCATGAGCAGTTCTAACTCATGATTGCCCACCAACCGGATCACTTCTCCTTGTTCGGCATTGGCCTGCTGCTGAATTTTATCTAACAAATCGTCCACTTGGCGCGGCTTAGGACCACGGTCCAAAATATCTCCCATTTGTATTAACCGATTACGCCGCCCGCACCAATTGAGTTGTCCGTCAATTAGTCCGGCATGGCGCAAAATCGTTACAAATGCATCGTACTGGCCGTGCACATCCCCTACAACAATAATTTGCCTTTGTGGTCTGATGTTGTCCATAAATAATATAATAACAGTATAGCAAAATTGTCGGAAAAGGCCGAGGCTTCTTATATGTATATATTGCCAAAAACAGTAAAGAAATTTCAACAGTTATTGGGAAGTGAGCACGTAAAAACCGATGAAGCGTCTTTGGCGTTAAACGGATACGATTGTTCGCCTAGTAGCCATCGGCCGGATGCGGTATTAACGCTGACAAATCCGTCGCAATTGCCTACTTTATTACAATTGCTTTCCCGCGAAAAAATTCCTTTCATCACGCGCGCCCACGCCACCAATCACGCCGGAAGTTGTGCCGCAGTGCAAGGCGGTGTGATACTGGAATTAAATTTTTTACGGCGCATTCACCGCATTGATACGCTGCACCAATTTGCAGAAGTAGATCCGGCGGTGGTTACAGGGCAATTACAGGCCGTACTGCAACCGCTCGATTATTTTTACGCGCCCGATCCCGCCAGCGAAAAAGTGTGTACCTTAGGCGGAAATTTAGCTCAAAACGCCAGCGGGGCTCGTTGTATGAAATACGGCAACACGGCTGACAATACCTTACAGGCAGATTTTTTGCTCCCCAGTGGCCAGTCGCTTGTATTGCGTCATGACAATGCCGGACCGGATTGGTTGGGAGTTATTGCCGGTAGCGAAGGGACTTTGGGCATTGTGCAAAAAATGCGTGTGAAAATTTTACCATGCCCACCATACATTTACACCTTTTTAGTATCCTTTTCTTCTCTGGCAGAAAGTATCGAAACGGTGACAGATTTGGTAAGACACGGACTTATTCCGCGTTGCATAGAAGCCATGGACGGGCATACGCTGCGTGCTATTGAACAAGCCACTCCTTCCGGATATCCGTTGGCAGAAGCGGTGCTGATTATAGAAGTGGACGGCACTTTACGCCAAGTACAAACTGCTCAGCGCACTTTAGACACTTTGTGTCATCGACATCATTGCCTCTCTTTTAAGATGGCTCAAACAGACGCCGAACGGGAAAAATTATGGAAAGGACGTCGCGCGGCTTATTCTGCCATGACCGCATTAGCGCCCAACATAGCCGTAGGAGACGGCACCGTACCGCGCAGTGAGTTGCCGCGCGCCTTGGCACAAGTACAACAAATTATTACCGATTACGGAGTAAAGGCCTGTTTGTTGTTTCACGCGGGAGACGGAAATTTCCATCCGCAACTGGTGTTTGATGCGCGCAGTCCCGAGCAGACCCGTCAAGCCAAAAAAGCCCTGCAAGCGATTTTGAAAACTTGTGTGGATTGCGGTGGCACTATATCGGGGGAACATGGAATAGGTGTAGAAAAAAGAGCTTTAATGGCCTACCAATACTCGCAACAAACTTTGCAATTATTCCAAAAAATTAAGAATGCATTTGACCCTTATCACTTGGCCAACCCATCCAAAATTCTTCCTGTAAATTTTGAGGAAAAAGCGCTTTCTAAGCAACCCACAAGGCCGGAGGTAATGGCCTTGCAACAAGATGTCATTCAACGATTTCAACGCAAACAAAAAAGTAGCATTACCGGCGGACCGAGTACCGATTCTACCTCGCTTTCTACGTCCTCTTTATCGCACATTATAGAAATTGATACGGTCAATTATACCGCTACCATACAAGCAGGAGTAGCCGTAGACTCCATTGTGAAAACACTGGCCGGTCATCAGCTTTATGCCAAATTGCCAACCGGTTTTACCGGCACATTAGGCGCGTTGGTAGCCACCAAAGCTGCGCCGGAATTTATCTCTCAAATTACAGGGATAGAGGCCCTGCTTGCCAATGGAGATTTTATCTCCTACGGCGGAAAAGTGATGAAAAATGCCGCCGGTTATAATATAGGCCGCTTGCTGGCCGGTTCATGGGGAGCCTTGGGAATTATCACGCAACTTACTTTCAAAATTTATGCCTCGGCTTGCCAGACAGAGGCCCTCGCGCCGCAAACACCCCACGCCGATGAATTATTCAGAGCTGTTAAAAAAGAAATAGATCCCGACGGATTGTTCTTGTCCCCGGCGTTTTCTACGGAGGGAGCATGAAAAAATATAAATATCTAAACCCTCAACAACCCATGCCCGCCGCAGATACCTGCTTGTCTTGGCAAAATAGTGTGGTGGCTTGCACCCGCTGTCATGCGTGCAGCCGAGTATGCCCCTCTTATTTGTTGCATCCTCAAGAAACGTTTTCACCCCGCGGACGCGTGCAATTAATGCGACTGGTGCTGGAAGGAAAACTAAAAAATAATCAAGCCGCTCCTCTGCTCGAACAGATGATACGCAGCTGTATGTTCTGTGCTAAATGCAGTACGCTGTGTGCAGGAACAGTTCCTGTACCCCATCAACTGCTCGCCGCCGCGCGGACCTATGAAATTTCTTTATTCCCGCCTTTGCTCAAGGGCTGGTTTTGGCTACATTTGCACTTTCCAAAAACCGCTAGTGTGCTGGTGAAATTTCTCTTCTTGTTACGTCGGTTAGGCATCCTGATTCCGTTTTATCCTTTATACCCGGGATGGCTCAAACACTTGTATAGAATTTTGCCGCGCCGCCCAAAAACATTTACCAAACATATAGAAAAAACAGAACAACCGGATCTTATTTATTTGCCTTCTTTGTATGCGCAATATGTGGATGCTTCCGTGGCAGAAAAAACCCTGCAACTGGCCCATGCCAAGCAGCCCGTTATTTGGCAACACACCTCCAGCGGACTCGAATTTTATCTGACCGGCAACTCGGTTGTTTGTTTGCAAACCGCTAAAAAATTATTGGTACGTTGGGAAAATACGGGCAAACGCAAAGCACTTCCCTTATTAACCGACAGCGTTGAAATTTATGTCTTTCTAAAACACTTGCCCTTTTTATTTGCCGCTTTACCGGCTTGGCAAAAGCGAGCCGAAAAATTAGCATCTCACGTACGTTTTGTAACGGATTATTCCTTTCCTAAACCCCCGCGGACGCAAAATACCTCCCCCAAAACAGCTTTGGAAGACTCTGCTTTATTATTTCCCGTAACAGAATTGTCCGAACGCGCGCAGAAAATATTGAGCGCACAGGTAGGTAAAAATTTAGTAGAGTGTGGGTATAGTCATTTTCCGTTGCCAGCGGGTGGAATGAGTTTAATTTTCCCTGCGCAGGCAACCCAAGTAGTTCTTGAAAATGTAAAAGATATCGCGCGGCAACAAATTGCTCAAATATATTGTTTGTCCAATTGGACCGCGCTAGAGCTAAACGTCGCCTTACAGCGATACTATCCGACGGCAAAAGCACAGCCTTTTATATGCTTGTTTACTAACTATGGACCAGTTCAAGAGCGAAACACCCAAATTATCCGCCGACGAGAAGTTAAATCTGCTCGTTGAGTTTGGCGCGCGCATTTCCAGCGAAGTGCGTTTGGACAGACTACTCGATATTATTGCCAAACAAATTACCCGTATGCTTGATGTAGGTTGTTGCACCATTTACCTCAAAGACGGGGAACGCAAAGAATTGTGGTCCAAAATTGCGCAGGGAAAAGGTTTAGAACATACAGAAATTCGCTTGCCGTTAGAAGGAAATACCATCATTTCTGCGGTGGCCCGCACCGGTCAATCTATCAATCTGCCTAACGCCTATGAAGACGAACGTTTCTCGATGGCTGTAGATATGGTGACCGGATTTCGCACGCATACTTTACTAGCAGTGCCACTTAAAAACAATTCCGGCAAAGTACTCGGCGTATTTCAGGTGGCCAACAAAGCAGATGGCACGCCGTTTGACAAAAAAGACGAAGGGATTTTAGTATTACTGGCTACATTAGCTGCCAGCTCTATTGAGATTGCGCGTCTGTATCAAGACGTGCACGTTGCCCAGTTGGAAACCATTTACCGTTTGGCTGTCACGGCCGAGTACCGCGATCAGCAAGATACCCGCGCGCACCTCAAAAACATCAGTATCATCTCTTATTTACTGGCACTGGCCTTGGGCATGACCAAGAAACAAGCCGAGCTTATTAAAAATGCCAGCCCTTTACACGACATCGGAAAAGTGGCCTTGGCCGATAACATTTTGCTTAAACCCGGCAAATTAACTCCGGAAGAATTTGAAATTATGAAATCTCACACGGTCTACGGTGGCCGCATTTTGGAAGGAGCTCATTCCAAAGTATTACAAATGGCACATAAGATGAGTCTGTGCCACCACGAGAAATGGAACGGCACTGGCTATCCCAAAGGGCTCAAAGAAGAAGAAATACCCCTCGAAGCGCGTATTATTACCGTGGCAGATGTGTTTGATGCATTGTGCGTTTCCCGCGTGTACAAAAAAGCGTGGAGAACCGACGATGCCTATGAGTATATCTTGCAAGAAAGCGGCAAAGCATTTGACCCGCGTGTCGTAGCGGCCTTCAAACGTATTTATCCGTCCGTTCGAAAATTATATTCTGCTCAAGCGGTCTCAACGACTACCGGATCGGCTTTCGCTCCCTCCGACTCCACGCAGCCGATCGCTGGTATACCCACTCCCAAAAATACTACAATATAGTGTCCTTTTGGCTTTCAACCTTAAGTACAAATTCAGTTGAGTGAGGAAATGATGGACAAAAAGACCGTACTCGTCGGTTTAAGCGGCGGCGTAGACTCTACGGCCGCGGCTATACTGCTTAAAGAGCAAGGCTACCGTGTTATCGGAGCCACCATGCTCATTTGGGATGATTCCCTGCCTATCCCCAAAGGCGCGCACAATAAAAATGCGTGTCTTTCTCCGGAAAAAAAAGAAGATTTGCAAGAAATTCGTGCCTTGGCGGAAAAACTGGGCATTGAATATTTGACCGTGGACTGCCGTGAGGCGTATCGCCAAGCGGTGCTAGATAATTTCCGCAGTGAATATGCCAGCGGTCGCACACCCAATCCGTGTATTTGGTGCAATAGCCGCATTAAATTTGGCGTACTGCCCACAGCGGCACGCGCACAAGGCATTGCCTTTGATAAATTTGCCACCGGGCATTATGCACGCGTGGAACAAGATGAAAAAAGCGGGGACTTTTTATTAAAAACCGCCAAAGATTTATCGCGCGACCAAAGTTATTTTTTACACCGCTTAACGCAAGAGCAATTAAAAGAAATTTTATTTCCGCTGGGAGAAATGACCAAACCGCAAATCCGTGAAATCGCGCGGAAAGCCGGATTAGCGGTGGCTGATAAAGAGGATAGCCAAGATTTCTATTGCGGCGACTATAATGATTTACTCAATTTCCCCAATAAACCGGGCGATTTGGTATTGCAAGATGGAACAGTCATCGGCAAGCATACGGGCATTTGGGGTTACACCATCGGCAAACGCAAAGGACTGGGCCTGAGCGGATACAAAGAGCCCATGTATGTGGTCGGCATTGATGCTCCCAAAAACCAAGTGATTATCGGCCCGAAAAATGCTTTGTATAAAGATACGTTGCAAGCCACGCGCTTGACGTGGACGCGCGGTCACGCTCCGGCAGAGCAATTTGAAGCCCTTGTTAAAATACGTAATTTACACCACGCCGCGCCGGCGCAAGTAACACTCAACAGTGACGGCACCCTAAGTGCCAAATTCAAAGAGCCGCAGCTCTCTATTACCGCAGGGCAAAGTGCGGTTTTGTATGATGAAGACATTGTACTAGGCGGCGGGATTATTGTATAGCGGGCGGAATTAAGGAAGTGTATAATTATCTGACCAAGCACTGCCGCTTAAAAATGTACCGTGAAAAATTTTCTCACAGTAATCACCTTTCTGTTTTTGAAAAGGGAATTTGATGGTTTGATGAAACTCTCTGCAGATAGGTGCTTGCAAATGATAATAGTCCTGGTAATGTTGAAGGTTCACTTGAAATGCAGCCCCTTTATAGGGGCCTGACCGACGTACAACATTTATTGCTAATGTTGGGTCAGAATCTTTATAAAATTCCAATGACCAATCGGCATTGGAACGCACATCAGATTGATTATATGTACGAGATTGTTCCCTGCCTGTCCAAGCAATATCCACATCTAATAAATCAAATCTGTCGGTAAAGTTGCCATTAGCCAGCCAATAAACCTCTTCTGCCTCAGAAACCGCACGCAGGACAGTTACAGCTTCTGCGGCTTTACTTTTTTCTACTGCTTTCTCATATTGTGGCAACGCAATAGCAGACAAAATACCAATGATGAGTACCACAACTAGTAATTCAATCAGCGTAAACGCCTTTTGATTTTTCATATCCATTCTCCTTTTTGTTTTTATAAGGCGGAGATCCTGAACTACAGCTTTTCAGGATGACCTTATAAGATGTGTCTTTGGAAAACGGACATAAAAAACGGCCGTTATTATCAGATCCTCTTGTAATCATCCCATAACAACAGCCGTAATTTATCACTTATAAGTGATAAACATTCAGCACAAAACGACCGGGTAATTATTCCGTTCGCTTTGTGCTTAATACGACTGTTTTCGGACTACAAGAGGGTTTTTAGTTATCTAAAAACGATCCGCATTCTGCATACGGTTCCAAAAACAGATTAAATTGTACGCCAAGCAAAACTACACTTGACCTTTTCATTATAACAAAAAATAAGCTATAATATATGTACTTGAAGGAAGCACACTTGCTTCTGCCGCGCGCAAGCGGGGCAGAGGTTTGTGCGCTAAAAATGGAAAATAACATGTACGCAATTATTGAAACTGGTGGAAAACAGTACTGGGTGAAACCCGGTCAAGATCTGCAGGTGGAAAAGCTGGACGCGGAAGTGGGAGCCACAGTAGAACTTAAAGTTCTTTGGGCCGCTAACGAAGAAGGTACCTCAGCAGATACCAAGGCATCTAAAAACGCCAAGGTCACCGCTCAAGTGATTAAACATTTGAGAGGTCCGAAAATCCTGGTCTTCAAACGCAGACCGAAAAAAGGGTATGAAAGAACCCAAGGTCACAGACAGGATTTAACGCAAATTAAAATCGCCGACATTGTACTCGGGTAAGGAGAGAAAACTATGGCACATACAAAAGCACAAGGTTCTTCCTCTAACGGACGCGACAGCCACGGTCAACGTTTGGGTGTCAAACGCTTCGGTTCCCAATTCGTACACGCCGGTGAAATCATCGTCCGCCAAAAAGGCACCAAATTCTTGCCGGGTACCAATGTAACCCGCGCCAGCGATGACAGCCTTTTTGCCCGCGTAGACGGCATTGTAACCTTTGAATGGGCTTACAGAGGCAAAAAGAAAATTTCCGTCTATCCGCAAGGAACGGAAACCAAAAAGGCCCCTGCCAAAGCAGCCGCTAAAAAAGAAGTAAAAGCCGCTGCTCCGAAAGCTAAACCGGCCGCCAAAAAAGCTCCGGCCAAAGCCAAAAAGACGGAAACCAAATAATCTGTCTGATTAAAAAGCGGCGGGCCACTACCCGCCGCTTTTTTTGACTAATAATTGCTCGTTTGTAGTTATCACTTTTGATACAATATGAAAAAGGCCGTTCGTAATGCAGCGTGATTTTTTTCAAATTCCAGACAAATTTGAATTTTCTTACGAACGCCGCGTACTAAGAAGAACGGGAGCGAAGCGACTCTCGGTACGCAAGTGAGTCAAAAATTCAAAGTTGGCCAAATTTGGAAAAAATTGTTAGCCGCCATCAGCGCAACAGCGCGGGAGAAATAATATGCAGTCAGGAAGTTTTTTGGACCATGTCAAAATTTACATCACCGCTGGTAAAGGCGGAGACGGTTGCATGTCATTTCGCCGCGAAAAATTCATCGAGTTTGGCGGCCCCAACGGTGGTTGCGGCGGCAAAGGCGGCGACGTAATTATCCAAGGCGAAAGCAACCTGACCACTCTTTTGGAACTGGCTTACAATCCGCATATTGAAGGACAAAACGGCGAAAAAGGCGGCACCTACAATAAAACCGGACGTGGCGGTGAAGATACCATTGTACTGGTTCCGTTAGGTACGCTGATTTATAAAGACGGTCAATTACTCGGCGATATCACCGCGCACGGGCAACAACTGCTAGTAGCCAAAGGCGGCATGGGCGGACGCGGAAACCAATCTTTTAAAACCCGCAATAATACGTGCCCCAAATTTGCCGAATTGGGCCAACCCGGCGAAGAAGTAACCTTAATTTTAGAATTAAAAGTGCTGGCTGATTTGGGCTTACTGGGCTTTCCCAACGCCGGAAAAAGCACCTTTTTAACCGCTATTTCCAGCGCACGCCCGCGCATTGCCGATTATCCCTTCACCACACTCAATCCCAATTTAGGTATCACCTTGCACAAGGGCACTTCTTTTGCCACGGCTGATATCCCGGGCATTATTGAAGGCGCCAGCGAAGGCAAGGGCCTCGGACATCAATTTCTAAAACATATTGAGCGCACCCGCGTTTTATTACACTTAGTGGATCCGGATGGCTTTGACGGACTAGACGCCGTTTCATCTGTCAAAGTGATTGAAAACGAGCTCAAACAATTTGACAAAAATCTAGCCAAAAAACCGCGCATTATCGTAGTAAATAAGGCAGATTTACCCTCGGCCCAAAAGGTGTATGAGCAGCTCTCAAAGAAATATAAAAAATGCAAAGTAATGCTCATGTCTGCCGCGACCGGTCAAGGGGTTAAACAGGTGCTTGATGAGGTGGTCAAAATTTTATCTGTTACTCCGGTGCCCGTTATAAAAATGGAAAAACCGCAAGCCGCTTTGCACAAAGTAGAGCCGATTTTTACCATTACCCGCGACGAGGAAGGCATCGTGCATATTACGGGCAAAAAAATTGATGAATTTATTGCCATGACCAATTTCACGCAAACAGAGGCCGTCAGCCGCTTGCGCGGTATTTTCAAAAAAATCGGTTTGGAAAAAGCCCTGTTAAAAGCCGGCGTGCAGGACGGAGATACGTTAGTGGCCGGCGGGCGGGAATTTGAATGGAACGGCAGTTTAGATAATGAAGCCGCCCAAAACCCCGAGCATGCCGGTTATAAACGCCGCGAAACCAAGGCTGAGCGTTTAGCCAAACGTGCCGAAAGACGAAAAAGCAAATAAATCTAAAAAACTCCCGCCAATCGGTGGGAGTTATTTTTTAGTAGTGCCCTTCGCTTTTGCCCTTGTCCTGAGTCGATAATCCTTCATAATTGAAATGACTTCGCTATGATCTGCTTGAGAAATAGAAAGATAATTGGGATAAGCGTCTTTGCGGTCTAATTTGTAAAAATCACTGCCCATCGTCTCTTCCATAAAATCTAGTAAATCCTGATTAAATACCGCAAACATAAAATAATCTTTTTCTTGTTTATTTGCCGGCCCAATGCCTAACGTAGCGGAAATAATGCCCGCCAGCTCGCCGGTATTGGTCATCACGCCGGATCCGCTCATACCTTTGCGCACGCCAAAATTCTTGGTATAAGCAAAGCCTAATTCCTTGACGTATTCCGTAGGGTTTGGATTGATCAGAATATTTCTTTTCCCATCGAAAATAGAAATTACAGATAAAGTGCGGTCTATTCGCCGCGTAAGTCCGCTAAACACTAAGATAGGCGGCAAATGCGGGCGTATCGCTTGGTCAAACTCTCGTCTGGCGGACGGATTTTGCTGCAAAAATGCATTAAAATAAGCCCGGTTGACTTCTACATTCTGTCCGTTTGCCCCTTGGGGGCGCCGATAGTATTTGGCCGGCAAATTGGCAAAATCCATTTTCAAAAGTGCAAAATCATAAGCTACCGGAATAGACGGATTATAAGAAGGATGAATGAAAACAGCGGGTTTTTGCGCGGTGTGCTTGGTATCTATAAATATGGAAACCGGTTGCTCTAATAAATCCATGCGCAACGTGCATCCATTTTGACAACTATTTTTGACACAATGCGCCGCAGTGGCAAACCAATTTTTACTAATGCGCGTGGCTTGGCATTTGCTCACTTGCCCTTTGGCGGGAATAATATAATACTCAAAGGTATGCCAAAAATCTTCTTTTTTACTGTGCGCATCCTCATCGGTGACGGACACAAAACTTACCTGTGCCGTCCCCAAAGAGGTCCATAATAAACCAATCAGTAAAAACAAAAATTTTTTAATCATACCTCATTGTAGCAATTTTAGTATAATAAGAAGGTCAAATGATGTTCATTTGGCATACAATTTTAATCTGTTTTTGGAACCGTATGCAGAATACGGAGCGCTGTTAAATACTAACAGCACAAGTCTAGTCCAAAGACAGTCGTTTAGGTATAGAATGAACGGAAGTCATGAGCCGTTTGTTTTATGCCAAACGTTTATCGTTTTGGCGATAAACTACGGCTGTTTTATTTGGGTTACTAGACTTGGCTCAAATAAGGCAGCCGTTTTTGCATCCGTTTTCCAAAAAATAATAAGGAGAACGGTATGAAAAAGAAACAAGGTTTTACTCTCGTCGAATTACTGGTAGTGGTGGTAATTATTGCTATCTTAACTGCCGCCGCACTACCTATGTATGAAAAGGCCTCTAGAAAAGCGCAATTTGTACAGGTACAAACTACACTACGAGCGCTCATGCAGGATGTAGACTCCTACACCATGGAAAATGGATATGATACCGGAGATTGGAACTCATTAATCCAATCTGTAAATTGCAAATCTACAACTGGCTGGGGGCAATGTAGTACAGATGAAGGAACTTATTGGACCTACCTTGAAAACAATAACGCTATCAGTATCAACTTTGTTCCTAGTTCCAAATTATTCGTAAATTCAAAAAATAGTGGCTATACCTTTGTAAAATCTATTGGGCAACCCTGGACTTGGACAAACAGCATGTCTCGATTACGAGAATACTACCCAGTTCCTGCTTATGACGAAACGTTTCAACTGTTTTGCGATTGGTGGATTAACAACGGTGGCAAGGCGATATCCGGAAGTGCGGAAAGCGTGGCTAACGCTAGTTGCAAATAAACATTAACAAACATAATAAAACCCCCGTACAAAAGTACGGGGGTTTTTTCATTGCAAAAGAGACGGTTATTTGTTAATAAATAACCCCGGGCCCATGGTAGAGCTCATGGAAATGCTCTTCACATAAACCCCTTTAGAGGTGCTGGGTTTTACACGAAGAATGGTGTCCATTACGGCTTTTGCATTTTCCGCCAATTTGGCAGCGTCAAAAGACGCTTTACCAATAATGGTGTGCACGATACCATAGGCATCTGCTTTGAATTCCACACGGCCGGCTTTCAATTCGGAGATTGTTTTAGCCAAATCAAAAGTTACCGTGCCGCTTTTCGGGTTCGGCATTAGCCCGCGAGGGCCCAAGATTTTGGCAGCTTTGGCCAAATCTTTCATCGTATCCGGAGTGGCAACCAATACATCAAAGTCAATTTTTCCTTTGATAACTTCGTCTACGATATCTTCCGCACCCACTTTGTCAGCGCCGGCTTTTTGCGCTTCCTGCGCTTTTTCACCTTTGGCGATAACAGCAATGCGTTTGGTTTTGCCGGTACCATGCGGGAGCACCACGGTGGTGCGCACTTGTTGGTCGGCTTTTTTGGTATCAATGCCTAAGCTGACGTGCAATTCTACCGTTTCATCGAATTTGGCTTTTGCATTGTCTTTGACAATTTGAGCCGCTTCTTCAAAACTGTAGGTTTTGTTAGCGTCAAATGCTTTTTTGGCAGCTTCCATTCTTTTTCCCATCTTAAAACTCCTTAGGTAATAACGGGCTTACGCCCTCCCTGTATTTAAATTTATTTTACTACGTCTACACCCATGCTGCGGGCGGTGCCCTTTACCATTTCGGCGGCTTGTTTAATATCTTTCGTATTCAAGTCGGGCAATTTTTCAGCGGCGATTTCTTCGCATTGTTTTTGGGTAATCTTACCCACTTTGTCTTTGTGCGGAGCGCCGGAACCTTTGGCCAAGCCTAATTTTTTTACAATAAGCACAGCCATCGGCGGCATCTTCGTGATGAAGGTGAAAGAGCGGTCTTCAAATACAGTAATGACGACCGGAATCTTAATACCTTTTTCCAGTTTCGCGGTTTTGGCGTTAAACTGTTTGCAGAATTCCATGATATTTACACCATGCTGACCCAAGGCCGGGCCCACCGGAGGTGCCGGATTGGCTGCGCCTGCAGGGATCTGCAGCTTGATGTAACCTTTAATTTTTTTCTCTTTTGCCATTTTTTACTCCAATAATTTTTACTACAAACGCCCGATAAAAACGGGCTTAAATTAGTTCTTTTCCACTTGCAGAAAATCTACTTCCACCGGGGTAGAACGATCAAAGACCGTTACCATGACTTTAAGTTTATTTTTCTGCTCGTTGACTTCTTCCACTTTTCCGATAAAATGCTTAAACGGACCTTCGGTAATACGTACACTTTCGCCCCGTTCAAAGTTCACAATATGTTTCGGTTTGCCACCTTCTTCGGTGAGCTCTACAATACCGGCAATTTCTTCTTCCGGAAGCGGGACCGGATTTGGATCTCCTAAAAATCCCGTCACTCCGATGATGTTTTTAATAAACCAGTAGGATTCGCTGGTTAAATTCATTTGCACGAGTACGTAGCTGGGGAAGAATTTGCGTTTGCGAAGGATTTTCTTATTCTGTTTGACTTCCACTACTTCTTCCGTCGGAACTAGCGCTTGAAACACGCGGTCGCCAAAGCCTTGCACTTCAATTTGTTGCAAGATTTTTTGGCGCACTTTATCTTCATGTCCGGTTTGGGTATGTACCACATACCAATTCTTTTCTTCAGACATTAGCGTCCCCCTACCATTAGGCCTAATATTTTGGTCAGACCAAAATCTATAATCCCTACGTAAGCAGAAGTCAAAGCTACCACAATCGCCACCAAAATAGTACTCTGTACTACTTCTTTGCGGCTTAACCAAGTGGATTTCTTTAACTCGGACACGCATTGTTTTAGGAAATCAGTTGCTTTCTTCATAATTAATCCTTTGCGTAAAACTGGCAGGAGCGGAAGGACTCGAACCTTCAGTCCCGGTTTTGGAGACCGGTGGTTTACCAGTTAACCGACGCTCCCCCCAAAAATCTTAAGAAGCCTTGGTTTCCTTATGCAAGGTGCTCTTACCGCATTTCTTGCAAAATTTGTTGACTTCTAATTTATAATCTTTCTTTTTGCCGCGCACTTGGTAATAATTTTTATTCTTGCATACGGTGCAAGCCAAGGCGATGCTGATTCTTTCATTGGTTGCCATCTTAATTTTCCTTACGATAAATTGTGTTCACTTTATGATACCTACAGGGACATTGGCGCACCAATGCCCCTGTAACAGTGAACTAAACAATAGAACTACTCAATGATCTTGGTGACGACACCAGCACCTACGGTGTGACCGCCTTCGCGGATAGCGAAGCGCAAGCCTTCTTCCATAGCGACCGGGGTGATGAGTTTCACTTCGATTTCGGCGTTATCGCCCGGCATGATCATTTCTTGTTTGAAGTTGAGTTCGCCGGTAACGTCGGTGGTGCGCAAGTAGAATTGCGGTTTATAACCCGGGGTTAACGGGGTATGGCGGCCGCCTTCTTCTTTCTTCAAGATGTATACTTGGCCCATGAAATGTTTGTGCGGGGTGATAGATTTCGGCGCAGCCAAAACCTGTCCGCGTTCTACTTGGTTCTTTTCAATACCGCGCAACAAAATACCTACGTTATCGCCGGCGATACCTTCGTCCAAGAGTTTGCGGAACATTTCAATACCCGTGGCAACGGTGCTTAAGTTATCGCGGAAACCGATGATTTCCAAAGCGTCACCTACGTGCACCTTACCGCGTTCAATACGACCGGTAGCTACGGTACCGCGGCCGGTGATGGAGAATACGTCTTCTACAGCCATCAAGAACGGTTTATCGGTATCGCGTTTCGGTTCAGGGATCCAGCTGTCCAAGGCTTCCATTAAGCGGTGGATGCAGGGTTCACCCAGTTCACCTTGATCGCCTTCGATGGCTTTCAAAGCAGAACCGCGTACGATGGGGGTATTGTCACCATCAAATTCATATTTGGACAATAATTCGCGGATTTCCATTTCTACCAAATCCAACATTTCTTTATCGTCCATCAAATCTACTTTGTTCAAGAACACGACCAATTTGGGTACGTTTACCTGTTTGGCCAAAAGTACGTGTTCGCGGGTTTGCGGCATCGGGCCGTCTACCGCAGACACCACCAAGATAGCACCGTCCATCTGAGCGGCACCGGTGATCATGTTTTTAATGTAGTCAGCATGTCCCGGGCAGTCGATGTGTGCATAGTGGCGTTTTTCGGATTCGTATTCTACGTGAGAAACAGCAACCGTTACGATTTTAGAAGCGTCACGGACCACACCGCCTTTGGCGATATCCGTGTAAGCCATAGCTTTGGCTTTACCTTCTTTGGCTAATACTTTGGTAATAGCGGTGGTGAGCGTGGTCTTACCGTGGTCTACGTGACCAATGGTACCGACGTTCACGTGCGGTTTGCTGCGGGAAAATTTTTCCTTTGCCATTTGTGTTAGTTCTCCTGTTTTTAGTTTACTTATTTACTACTTAGTCTTTTCAAAATAAGCTGGGGATGGGGATCGAACCCACGACCTTCTCCTTACCATGGAGATGCTCTACCAGCTGAGCTACCCCAGCATTCGGTGCTATTTACACCTAAATTGTTTTATCGTCCTACTAGGACTAAAAAGCGGGCGATGGGAATCGAACCCACGTGACCAGCTTGGAAGGCTGACGTTCTACCATTGAACTACGCCCGCAAAAAAGACGTCCTGTATATTATAGCAAAAATATACATTTCGCAAAAGTGATTTTTGCGGCGGAGTACTTTTTCAGCTACTTATATTATATCAAAAAAGCAGAGCAATGATGAGATATTTTTCCTTTGGCAGACACAAAAAAGGGGGGAAGCCGCGCCCCTCTACGGGACATAACCCTTTCAAAAATAGGCTCTCTGTTGGCTTCCCCTACCGCTAGTATAAACTAAAAGTAAATTTTTTCAAGGGGTATTTTTCAAAAAAGTGTTTTTTTGCTATAATATAGGTAACAACTTAAGTAGTTGTGACGGTGCGGTGGCCAAGTGGTAAGGCGAGAGTCTGCAAAACTCTTATTCGTGGGTTCGATTCCCACCCGCACCTTTTTTTTCTGCGTATTTTACTTTCTGACTTCGTTCTCGCTCCCTCGGATACTTCGGGCTCCGCCCTTTTACAGTATACTCTCGGTCGCTGCGGCCTCGTCATAAAAATAAAATACTTTGAAAAATCCGCAAGTATATGAAATCTGTGCGAGCCCGGCCTGCAGGAAAATTCCGTCAGGAATTTTACCGGAAGGCGATCTCCACCCGCACCTTTTTTCTGCGTATTTTACTTTCTGCAAAATAAAATTTCGTTTCACACTTACAAAAACAGCCCCGTAAATTGCGGGGCTGTTTTTGATTAAATTCACTAATTTGTTTTAGCGCGCGGGACGACGTTGCAACGGTTTGTCGGCAGTCACTCCTACGCCAACCGCTCCGGCCGCCGCCATTTGTTTCCAACCGAATCGTGATAAAAATTTTCCTATTCCGGCCTTGCTAAATTGAAGCACTCTACGCGCTCCTAAATCCACCACCGCAATATCCAACATCATACGAATGGGCATTACGCGCATAAGTCTTTTCCCAACCACTTTTACGCCGGCCTTCACACCTATACCGAGCGTCTCGAACAGCAAGCCGAGCCCTGTCCATTCGGCCGTTACTTCACAAATTCCTTGTACTGTAGTGCATACTACAGAAGCCGGATATCCTTTTTTAATCTTCGCGTATAATTCGCTCTGCAACGCTTGTTCGTTGGGCCCCCATCCTTCCAAAAATGCGTTCTCAAATAATTCTCTTCCGGTGCGCATAGAAATCAAAGGAACGTACAAATACTTGGTAAAGTGGCCATCTGAATCGGTGGCAAAATAACTGCGGGTAAATTCTTCAATCAATTTAGAGGCTTCTTTGCTTGGACGCGTCGCATAAGAAACACACAGGGCCTCTACCAAAAATGACAACACCTGATGGCGGTGGCCATTGTCGGAATCTACGTAATTTCCTTTGCCGTCGGTACCGGGAGTAGGATGATTAAAATAAAATACTTCTCCGTCATTTGCAAAACGCAATTGCGCAGCCGTTTCCATATCACCGGTTTGTGCCCAACGAATTATCGGGTTCATGCCTCCCGTCTTAGTAAAAGATTCAAGCGTAGAATCCTCATCCTTGGAAGCAAAGAAATTGTTGGCTTGAGAGAACAAAGAAAGCATAGTAGTTTGGTTACTGGGATGCCACAGTTTCTTCTTTTTTACGCCGGTCATTACATAATCCGTTTCATAATATTGCAACCAATTATAATTATTAATCATCCGTTTCAAACTGTTTTCTAAACGCAAATGGCCCGCCTCATCCATCACACACGGCCAATCATATTCGGAAGCATACGCCGATAACATCAGTAGCACCCGGGCCGGCCAAATAGCATATTTGGCAGACATGTGGTTCAGAGACGCCTTCTCTACCTCTTGTATAGCCCGATCTCTTACGCTTAGGCGTTCTCCTTGGGTGCGGAAACGGCAATTATGCGATAAACTGGAGGCGGCCATCGCATAAAAAGAAAGTAATTTTTCATCTTCCAGCGGCGTTCTTTCCATGCGCTTAAATAATAGATCCACTAAATCTACACTTGAATCTGCAAACGCAAAATAATAAGCCAAATCTTGTGCGTCTTGCAAACTTAATTCTGAAATATAAGTTTTATGTAGCAAAATATCCTGTAACAGATTAGCATCTACAATCATCTTATTGCGGCGATAATCCGGTATATCCGAAACAGGGGGCAACTCAATTTCAAGATTTGCCATATACGGATCTAACATTTGAGAAAGTTTGCGGGATTCTTCCCAATTAATAGGATTTATTTGAAGGTTTGGAAGCGGATATTGCAGACCTATTTGCGTGTCTGTTTGTTGGGAAGGCGCGCCGAACTGTGCACTCGTTTGTAATTGCGTTTGTGCACACAGACTGATAGACAACAGCAAAGCATTAAAAGTGTAAAATATCCTCTTCATACTTATAGTATGGTAAAAAAATACTTCTTACACAAGGGCTTTTAGACCTATCTTAGTTAGGCAAAAAGGCCCAGACGAAAAAGAGACCGCTTTCAACAAGCAGTCTCTTTTTTCACAAAAACTTCCTAAATAGCCAAGCTGATTAACAGGGCCACAGCACCAATGGATAAACACACCGCCGCAGCCGCCGGCACCAACACAAAACACAGCGCTCCTAAGGCTTTGTTGAGGCTTACCTGCACCGCACGCGCAGCATTGAGCACGGCAAACGAAAAACGTAAAATTAACGTCACCGCACATACCAAAGCCATCAGCGGAGCAAAACCTTCTGAGGCCATTGCAATCAAAGAAAAACACAACAAAAGCCCTTGCACAAAACCGGAAATGCCCAGCGCAATAAATAACGCGGACGGGCCATTATCATCAGAAAAGAAATTCAAAAACAAACCCGATAATGCCGCCCACAAATAACCCAGCGACACTTCCAGTAACCAGAAAAAGACAAACCGCCACAAAAAACCCCAAGCAGATAAATCTTTCCCCAGCCAAAAGAAACAGACCCAACACAAAGCCGCTACACCATATCCGGCAAAGGCCGCATTAAAGCGGCGCTCTTGCACCAACTGGCGTACCGTGGAGGCAGGATCTTTTACATATGAAAAATAGGCGTTCCACAATGCCCGCATAATTCCTCCTAAAACACCCACAAATACGACACACTGGGTGTGCTTAATGTTTGCAGTTGTTTAGGCAAGCTCTTGCTTTCCATATCGGAGCTAAATGAGAAAATCAAATCACGCAAGTTATCTTTTCTCTGGCTGATGATTTTAGGATCTTTCAGTCCTACCAGCTCTCCGGCCAATTGTTTGGCTGTTTCTTCCCCACCTAATTTATCAATAAAGCCTAAGTTGTAGGCGCGTTGACCGGTGAACACGCGTCCGTCGGTGTATTCGGCTAAAATATCCGGGGCCACATTGGGACGGCCTTCTTTTACTGCTGAGAAAAATTGAGAATAGGTGTCATTAACCATATCTTGCAGCAAATTCTTTTCCGCTTCCGTCATTTGGCGGTAGGCAGAACCGATGTCTTTATATTTTCCGGACGTAATCGGCGTCATTTGAATTCCTAATTTATCAAACAAGCCTACCACATTTCCGGCTTGCATAATCACACCTACAGAACCGGTAATGGTGCCGGGTTCGGCCACAATTTGATCAGCTGCCATGGCGATATAAAAAGCACCGCTGGCCGCCACATCTCTAAACAAAGCGACTACTTTTTTGCCTTGTTCTTTGGCTTTTAAAATTTCGCCATAAATATCCTGCACGGAAGCTACAGTACCACCCGGCGAATTGATATCCAGCACAATGGCTTTTACACGTTCGTCTTTAGCAGCTTCCCGAATCCGTTTGGATATAGAAGAAGCACTGGAAGGACGGCTAAACGGACTGGAATCCTCCGACTCTTCAATGACGCCGCGCACTTTAATCCATGCCAGACCGGCTTCCTTTTTATTCTTAGAATTTTTCTTAAATGCAAAAGAAGTATCGGCAACGATTTCTTCCTTTTGGCAGGTCATGCCGGGCTTTACGCTCAGATAAACGCCGCAAACAGCGGAAATACAAAATGCGATCAACAGCAAAAAGAACCAAAACCCGACAGAGGTATGTATAGGAGAAGGGTCTTTATGATCCGCGGGTACAATTTCAATATCCTGCGGAGGAACTGTTTTTTCATTCTCTTTTAATTTTTGTTCCCAATTTTCCGGTCCGTGAATGTCCGTATTGGGAATTGTATTAGTATCTTCCGGATTTTCTTCCATATATAAACTCCTTTTTAAAGTAAATCTTACTTCATTATACCAATTAATGCTAGAATAATTGAAAGAAAAAACACCGACAGTCAACAGGCAGGAGGAGATATGTTTAGAGGGATTTATACGGCTTTGGCCACTCCATTTACAACAATGGGAAAAATTGATTTTACCGCCTTGGAAACACTGATAGAAAAACAAATCGCTGCCGGTATAGACGGACTGGTATTACTGGGCACTACGGCAGAAGCGGCCACATTGGACGAAGCCGAAAAGGATGAGTTATTATGCGCCGCCATGAAACAAATCAACAAGCGTGTCAAAGTAATCATCGGTACCGGCACCAATTGCACCCGCACCATGTTGCAAAATACGCAAGCGGCTTTGAAGCATAATCCCGACGCAGTGTTAATTGTAACTCCTTACTATAATAAACCCAATCCGGCCGGACTCATCGAACATTATCGCCAAGCCGGCTTGTTAGGGGCTCCCATCGTGCTCTATCATATCCCGGGCCGCACCGGCTTAAAAGTACCCCTGCCGGTCATGGAACAACTGCTTGAAAAAGTACCGCAAGTCAAAGCGGTAAAAGAATCTGATTATGATATGACGCACGTTACAGAAATGGCCACTCGTTTATCGGGAAGAATTAATTATTTGTGCGGTAATGATGATTTGTTTCCACAGTATTTATCATTGCAGGCCTCCGGCATTATCAGTGCCGCAGGCAATATCTTGGCTCCGGCTTTTGTGCAAATGTACCATGCTTGGCAAAAAAATAAACCGACCCAAACTTTTGAGATATTTAAGCAAGTATATCCTCTTATTAAAGGGTGCTATTTGGAAACCAATCCCACCTGCGTAAAATATGCTTTGTCTTGTCTGGGGATTGGCACAAGTCAGGTGCGTTTGCCGTTAGGCCCCATTACACCGGAGCATCAAAAAACGGTAGAACAAATTTTAGGACAAACAGAAAAATCCTTTTTGATTTAGGAGTATTATGAAAACAGTAGGTATCGTTGGAATCAATGGCACCGTAGGCCAAAAATTGCGAGCGCAATTAGAACAAGTTTCTTCCCCCTTTGAACTGAAAACCTTTGGAAGAAATGATGAAATACCGGCTTTAGATATTGCAGTCTTATGCACGGACAACGCAGATAGCGTCCACCTCTATGAGCAGCTTAAAAACCGCGTACGTTTTATTATTGATATGTCCGCTCAATATCGCCAAGACCCCCAAGTGCCGCTGGTGATTCCGGAAATCAATCCGCAAACGATTACCCCAAATACGCGGCTGATTGCCAGCCCTAATTGCACCACTACTGGGCTGGTCATGACGCTAAAACCGCTTATGGCGCACTACAATTTACAAGAAGTATTTTTCTGTTCCTATCAAGCTATCAGCGGAGGCGGTAAGAAATTGCTGGAAGATTTCCACACGCACGGTTCTTTGTATGAAAATAACTGTGTGCCTTTAATCGGTTCTATTCAAGAGAATGGCTATACCTCCGAAGAATTGAAAGGTTTGTACGAAACGCGTAAAATTTTAGATTTGCCACACCTCAAAGTATATCCGCATACCGTGCGCGTAGCCGTAGAAAATGCTCATAGCTTGGGCGTTACGTTGCGTGCTGATAAAGCGTTTGATTTAGAGCTAGTCAAAACAGTATGGAACAAATTTCCAAACTTAAAATATAGTGAAGAAATAGTGACCCCTAAACAAATCAGCGGTTCGCAAACTACTTATGCATGCCGTTTGCGCAGAGATGTAGAGGACTCCACCATGATTCACTATTTTATTACCTTTGACAACTTGCTCAAGGGGGCTGCCATGAATGCGCGGCAAATTGTAGAGTGGTTATTGGAGAAAGAGCTGTGAAACAAGTTATTATCAACGGCATTAACGGAAAAATGGGGCAGGCCATTCAACGCCTCATTAAACAAAACCCGCAACTGGACTTAGCCGTAGCCGGCGGACGCGAACCCGGTGACGGGCTGGCCATGCAAGGCGACATCATTATTGATTTTTCTTCGCCGCAGGGAGCGCAAGACGCTTTTCAGTGGGCCAAAGAACACAAAGCCGCTTGTTTGATTGGCACCACCAATCTGCCCGAACGCTTTTTATTTCAGATGCAGGAAGAACGGAAAATTCCGCTTTTTTATGCACCCAATGTCAGTTTGAGCGTATATTTCTTCGGGGAATTGCTAAAAAAATCGGTGCAACTCTACAGCGGATATGATTTGCAACTGCATGAAATTCATCATAACCAAAAGAAGGATGCACCTTCGGGTACTGCCAAAAAGTTGGCGGACTTAATTAATTTCCCGGTGGAAAAAATCACGTATGAGCGCATCGGCCAAGTGCCGGGCACGCACCAACTCTCTTTAACGGGGGTGTATGACAAAATTACCCTAACACACGAAGCTCTCAACCGTGATTTATTTGCTTCTTCAGCAGTACAAATTGCCGCATGGCTTGTGAAACAGCCGGCAGGGTTTTATACCATGTCCGACTATGCAAAATGCTATTTGAAATCTTCTAAAAAAGGACATTATTAATATGAAAATTCACTTTGTAGGAATTGGCGGAGTAGGCATGAGTGCACTGGCGCAACTGCATGCCATGAGCGGAGATACAGTCACCGGTTCTGACCGCTTAATCAATAAAGGATATACAGATTTGGCTCTGTGGGAATACTTAAAAAAATTAAATATCTCTCTTTTTCCGCAGGACGGTAGTGGGCTCGATAAAGATACAGACTTAGTGATTTTATCGTCTGCCATTGAAAGCGACAACCCGGAAATTAAAAAAGCCAAAGAGCTGGATATTCCCACCATGCACCGCTCGGAATTATTGGCTAAACACGTAGCCGAACATCGCACGATTGCCGTTTCCGGCACCAGCGGCAAAAGCACTACCACCGCCATGGTGTATGAAATTTTAGCTTACGCCGGCAAAAGCCCTTCCGTCATCACCGGAGCGGCCATTTTGTCTTTGCAAAAAGAGCAGGGCGTGTTTGGCAATGTGTATAAAGGAGCTTCGGACTTACTGGTCATTGAGGCCGACGAAAGCGACGGCTCTATCGTCAAATATCATCCGTATTTGGGATTGTGTTTGAATTTGCGCAAAGACCATAAAGAGCTGGATGTCTTGCAAGGATTTTTTACTCAATTTATCAAACACTGCCAAAAAGCGGTGGTCAATGTAGAAGAAGATAATCTCAAAGCTGCCGGAGCCGGTTGCAAAACATTTGGTTTGCATCAAGGAGATATTCATCCGGAAAATATCCGCGCCAATGGGTTCGGATCTGACTTTGAAATTAACGGACAAAAATTTCATCTTAACATCCCGGGCCTGCATAATATCGCCAATGCCACCGCGGCCGTAGCCGCAGCGTTGGAATGCGACGTAGATTTAAAGACTGCCGCAGCCGCTCTGGAGAAATTTTCAGGCATTGCGCGTCGCTTTGCTTCTATCGGTTCATACAACAACATTGAAGTGATTGATGATTTTGCTCACAATCCACACAAATTACATGCTACGATTGATGCCGCACATTTACGAGGAAAACGTGTACTGGCGTTTTATCAGCCGCATGCTTTCACTTCTATTAAATTGCTCACACCCGAATTTGTGGAAAATTTAAGCCAATGTATCGGCCCTAATGACGGGTTATGGCTTACCGAAGTATATTATCCGGGCGGCACCATTCCGCAAGGAATTACCAGCAAAAGCGTATATGACGGCTTGAAAGCCAATGGGGTCAATGCACATTTTGACCCGTGCCGCGAACATTTACTGGCGGATATGGCCGCGGCCGCTCAACCCGGAGATATTTTACTGGTACTGGGAGCACGCGACCCAACCTTAACGGACTTTGCCAAAAAATTATTAAAGGCCGTCAAAACACATCACAAAAATACATGCACTTGCACCGAATGTATGCTGGGCAATTGCTGTATGGCTTTTGAGAAATAATATGTATTTCTTGGATTCGCACGCCCATTTATTAGATCCTGCTTTTGAACAGGATCGTGCCGAAGTTATCCGTCGTATGCAAGAGACGGGCGTAACGCGATGGGTGGAAATTGGCTGTCAAACAGACGAGTGGGAACCCGCTCTAAATTTGTGTACGCAATATCCGCAACATACGGTGTGCGCTTTGGGAATTCATCCGGAATTTGCCCACACTTATACTCCCCATGAACAAGCCCGTTTAACCGAACTACTTAAAGACCCGCGCGTGGTGGCGGTGGGTGAAATCGGGCTGGATTATTTTTATTTAGCAGAGTGTCCGGAAGATATTCAACTGCATACGCTGCATCAAATGATTGCGCTGGCTAACTCTGTACAAAAACCCATTGTCTTACATGTGCGCCGTCAAGAAGAAGATTATACCCCGTACCTCAAAACGTTTGAAATACTCAAACACGAATGGACGCCTCTGCCGCGTTCTCATAGCGGCATATTACATTGTTTTTCCGCCGGATATGAGCAGGCCGCTCAAGCCTTAGATTATGGATTATTGCTGGGTATTAACGGATGTTTTACCTATAAGAAAAATGAATATATCCGGCAAGCCGTTAAAAAAGTAGGAGCCCGTCATTTGGTGTTAGAAACGGATTGCCCGTATTTGTCTCCGCAAGGCAAACGCGGCACCCGCAATGATCCCTCTAACATCCCGTTGATTGCACAGTGGGTAGCTGATTACTTAGATATGCCGGTTGAAAAACTGGCCGAAATCACCACGCAGAATGCATTAGAAGTATATGGTTGGAAATAGTCTTTGCTTTACAAAAAGATTAATTATTTGTAAGCCCATTCTGCACGCAACATATAAAATTTAGTAGAATGAAACAAAGCAGTTGGATAAGGGGAAAAACATGAGTAACCGAAGGATGGCCCGCGAATGTGCTTTGCAATGTTTATACTATGCCGACAGTGCCAAATTGGCTGACGGCACCCAAGTGGCGCCCTATACGGCTGATTTTGAGAGAGAACTGGGCGAATACTTTCCGTTCTGCAAAGATTTGGTAGACGGCACTGCTCACTACTTACCTCAAATTGATATCCTCGTATCCAAATATGCCAAGAACTGGACTATTAACCGAATGTCAGTAGTAGACCGTTCCATTTTGCGTATGGCTGCTTACGAACTAGTATTTAGCAAAGAAAAAACTCCGGTGCCGGCTATTATTGACGAAGCTATTGAGCTGGCCAAAAAATTTTCTACCGATAATTCCAGCAAATTTATCAACGGCTTACTTGACCAGTTGAAAAAAGAACGTAAATAAAGAAACGTTATGGCTTTTAATCCTGCCGAAGAAATTGCCCGTCTGCGTAAAGAAATAGAATTTCACAATCATCAGTATTATGATTTAGATGACCCTATTCTTTCCGACACACAGTATGACGAGCTGTATCAGCGATTAAAAGAGTTGGAATCTCGCTACCCGCAGTTCATCACCGTTGATTCTCCTACACAAAAAATAGGCGGCCGCGCCAGCGCTACGTTTGCTCCCGTTACCCATGGAGTACCAATGATGAGTTTGGATAATTCCTACAATGCGCAAGACGTGTTGGCTTGGCATGAACGTTGCTGTAAAGGGCTAGCCAATACTTCTTTTGAAATGGTGTTGGAAGCAAAAATTGACGGAGTGTCTTGCTCGCTTAGTTATGTAGACGGCGTGCTTACTACTGCGGCCAGCAGAGGAGACGGCAAAGTAGGGGAAGATATTACCGCCAATGTACTGCATGTACACGGCATTCCGCACCGCCTGCAAAATGCACCTGCCGGCGTGCTGGAAATACGCGGTGAAATTTATTTGAACAAAGCTGATTTGGCCTCCTTAAATGAAAAACAGGCAGCCCAAAACCAATTAATTTTTGCCAATACCCGCAATGCGGCGGCCGGTTCTCTGCGTCAAAAAGACCCTGCCATTTCTGCCTCCCGGCCTCTACGTTTTTTTGCTCATTCGTTTGGTCGCGGCGATATTATGGCAGAAAGTTTTAGCGGATTTATCGCTGCTTGCCAACAATGGGGTTTTGACGTTTCACCGGTACGACTGCAAACTGCGGATATTAAACAAATTATTCAGTTTTATAAAGATTTTGACACGCAGCGCCATGAGTTACCCTTTGATACAGACGGGCTGGTCATTAAAGTCAATTCTTTTGAGCAACAATTGATTTTGGGTAACACGGCTAAAAGTCCGCGTTGGGCCATCGCTTTTAAATATCCCGCCGAACAAGCCACCACCACCGTCAATCATGTTTTATTTTCCGTGGGACGTTCGGGCATTATCACACCGGTGGCCCAAGTGCAACCGGTATCGTGTGCCGGGGTAGTAATTTCCAATGCTACCTTACATAATTTTGACGAAATTAAACGCTTAGGTCTGCGTGTCGGGGATAAAATTATTATCGAGCGCGCCGGAGAAGTAATTCCAAAAGTAGTTAAGGTGGTGGAGCATATCGGTCAAGAAGAAATTGTGCCGCCGACAACATGCCCCGCCTGCGGACGGCCGGTTTATAAAGCTGAAGGGGAAGTGGGATACTATTGTGTCAATCCCGCCTGTCCGGCCCAAGTGAAGGGGCGCATTTTGCACTATGCCAGCCGAGGAGCTATGGATATCGACGGCATGGGTGATGCCGCCGTTGAAGAACTGGTAGACCGTAATTTCGTAAAAGATTTTGCCGATTTATATCAACTTCACTTTTTCCATTTATTATCACTGGAAAATTTCAAAGAAAAAAAATCTCAAAATTTACTCGACGGATTAGAGGCCAGCAAAAAACGTCCTCTCTCACGCTTGCTTTTTGCACTGGGGATTGCCTTTGTAGGGGCTAAAACTGCGGAAACTTTAGCAGATCATTTTCATACCTTGGATGCTTTAATGCAGGCCAGCCGTGAAGAATTGCAAAACATTCCCGACATTGGCGAGGCAGTTTCCCAAAGCGTGTATGATTTCTTTCATGATCCGGCCGCTCGGGAACAGATAGAAAAATTGCGTCAATTAGGTGTCAACTTTACCCAGCCGGAAAAACAAGTTTCTTCCCGCGTATTAGAAGGGAAAACGATTGTATTTACCGGAGAAATAGAGGGTCTCTCCCGCACGCAGGCAGAGTTACTTGCACGACAACACGGAGCCAAAACCAGCGGCACCGTTTCCTCTAAAACCTCTTTTGTGGTAGCCGCAAAAGCCGCCGGACTCAAATTGAAAAAAGCACAAACATTAGGTGTACCCGTAATTACTCCGGAAGAATTTTTCAAAATGATCCAACCTTAAAAGTTTTACATTCCCCATTTCTTACCGATAATTTGCAACTTGCAATATGCAAAATTTGTTATACTAAAAAAGACGTATACAATTTGATCTGTTTTTGGAACCGTATATGGAATACGGAGAGCCCTAAAAGGGTCCTTATCCCGCCAAAAACAGCCGATATAAAGCACAAAATGAACGGCTTAATTACCCGTTTGTTTTGTGCTCAATGTTTACCGCCTTTTGGCGGTAAACTACGGCTGTTTGCTTTTGGGATCTGGGATAAGGGCTCAAGGTAAACAGCCGTTTTTCATATCCGTTTTCCAAAAGCAAAAACTAATAAGGAGAATGAATATGAAACGCAAACAAGGTTTTACTCTTATAGAACTACTGGTAGTGGTACTGATTATTGGCATTTTGTCTGCCATTGCCTTGCCGCAATATCAAAAAGCTGTTAAAAAAGCTGACTTTGCAGAAGCTATGCTTAACCTAAAAACAATGGGAGAAGCACAACAAACATGCAAATTAGCTACTGGCGAGGATTATTGTACTTTTGAAGAAATGGGAATAGACATTGGTGTGGCAGGAAACGGCGGAGGAATAAGCTCAATAGTTTCTGATTTAGGTAGAGAAACAAAAAATTTTGTTTATACTTCTTCACCGACTAATGGTACTGGTTTAGTAGCAGCAGAATATAAAAAAGAAGATGTTTGTATCTGTTATTTCCAAGACGGACATTTCGAACTGATGACAGACGATTGTAATCATCCAAACAAAACTTCTTTAAATTACTTTAAATTATTAAATATACCTGAAGAAAATACCGCTTGTGGTTGCTGTTAAATAACAAAACCCCGACACAATTTGTGTCGGGGTTTTTGTAAATATACAACTAAAGTTGTGCTTTACAATTAAGCTTTCTTGGCTACATCTACGAGTTGTTTGAAAGACACGGGGTCCTTAATCGCCATTTCAGACAACATTTTGCGGTTTAAGGTGATACCGGCTTTCGTAAGCCCGTTAATGAACTTAGAATAGCTTAAGCCTTCTTCGCGCACGGCAGCGTTGATACGGGTAATCCACAATTGGCGATACGTATGTTTTTTATCGCGGCGGTCCACATAAGAGTGTACCCACGATTTACCCAATTGCTGGGTAGCCATACGTAAACGACGGGATTTATCTCCGTAATAGCCGCTGGCGGCTCTTAATAATTTTTTCTTCCGGGCGTGCCGGGGAACGCTGAATTTAATTCTCATATTGCTTCACCTCTTATTTTGCCATCGGCATTTGTTTCTGCAAGATGCGTCCGTTGATGGAGTTCTTTTCAATCACTCCGGTTTGGCGCATGTCGTGTTTACGAGAAGCAGAAACAGGCGTAAGCAAATGTTTTCTGCCGGCTTTGCGGTGGGTATATTTACCCTTGGCTGTTAAGCGAAAGCGTTTTTTGGCTCCGCTGTGGTTTTTCATTTTAGGCATTTTAATTTCCTTTTAGTAAGTTAGCGAGGCCCGAACGAAACGGACCGACGCCCCTCCCCTACGCAAACCCTGCGCGGGCAGGTGTTTTTTATCAAAAGAAAGTTAATTCTTAGGAACAAAGGTCATAGACATCCGATTGCCCAACTGCTGCAATCCGCCGTCTACCGTGGCAAGAGGCTCTAAACGCTTAGCCGCGTCGTTGAGCATCTGCTCACCTAGTTCCTTGTGCTGATTTTCGCGGCCGTGAAACACGACCACTAAACGCACTTGATCTTTCTTTTTCAAAAATCCTTCGATTTGTCTAAGTTTGACGTCCAAATCATGCGGAGCAATACGCGATTTAATGCGCAACTCTTTTAAGGTTACTTTGCTCTGCTTTTTCTTGGCGTCTTTCTCTTTTTTGCTCTGTTCGAAAACATACTTGTTGTAATCGAGTATTTTACAAACAGGCGGCTGGGCGTTGGGTGAAATTTCCACTAAGTCCAGCTCTTGTTCTTTGGCCAGCGCGATGGCTTTATGGGTAGGCAACACGCCTATCATCGCACCGTCGCTGTCAATTACTCTGACTTCTTCCGCACGAATATTTCCGTTGCGGGTGTACAAATCTTTCTTAAAAACTCTTTTGTTATCAAATCTGGCCATTTTCTATTCTTTTGAAAAAAATAGTCCCTTTTCAGGACTATTTTATTATACAAAGTTAACGGAAATAGTGTCAATCAACATAACACCCGTGGGCCCATTAACCGCGCACCACTAGGAAAGGAGCGGCATCGGCAATCATGTTCTGCACAGCCCGCATAGACTCACGATGTTTAGCAAGATAGTGCTGTGTGTAGGTATCTTGATACAAAGCGTGCGCGAGTTGCCACATGGTTTGATTACCCATACTGCATTGTTTGATGAGCTCTTCCTTTTTAATTTCCGCTACATGGCGATTCAGCCCGGCACCTTGCAAAGCCATTGTAGTGCGTTTTAATTGCTGATATAAATCTGTTTGCGGAAAATACTGCAAGAAGATATCCTCATGGTTATACATAACGTGAGCGGTCATCGGGGTCTCTCCGGCTTTATTGCGTTGAGACAACAACGTTTCCCGGGTATGCTCATCCAGTAAATTCCACAGAAAAGAAAACATTTCTTTGGAAGAAGCTAAATGCAAAATGTTATTTCCGTGAGTATCTACCTCCTGTAGCGAATAATACGGAGCGTTCACCAGTTCTTTTCTAAATTCCGCTACTTTGCCTTGTCTGGCAAGCGCCAAAAATGTTTGCCCCTTGCTAGCCATACGAGCCGCGGCATTTACCCTAGCGCTTTGTTCTTCACTCATGTGAGCAAAAGATGCTGACACTAAAAACAGTAACACAAAAATTGCTAAAAATTTCTTCATAACCCCTCCTACTACTTATAGCATAGCCTTTCTTACGACGCGGCAACAGAGTCTTTAGACCTAAAGTCCCATAAAATTAGGGCCTAAGCAATATCTGGGCCCTCTTTGCAGTTACGTAGATAAATGTGGAAAAATTAGCGCAGTTAAACGCCATAAAAAAAGACTCCCGAAGGAGTCTTCTAAATGGAGCGGGCGAAGAGAATCGAACTCTCGTCTCAACCTTGGCAAGGTCGCGTTCTACCATTGAACCACGCCCGCAAAATCTTGCCGTAATAAAATTATAGCAAATTTTATTTCAAAAGTGTAGCGGAAATATTTTTTAAGTACGTATTTTCCTGCACCGCTTTACGTACCGCCGGATTTTGTTTCAGTGCGCGCAACGTCGGGCTGTTATTAATTAAAGCAGCCGCCTCTGCCGGATGATCCCGGTAGTATTTAGCCGCTTTACTAATTAATAAATAAGAAAACAAACGGCTGCCTGCCAAAGCTCTAAGCACCTTTTCGGAAGCTAACACCTTTTGTACGATATCTTGCGCAAAGAAACGCTGCAACTTTTCTTCTTGCTTGGCCATATTAGCCAATGCTTCCGGAGTGGCCAGCAAAGGCGCTACGTCCGCTCTTTCCTTAAATTTTTTGGCCAACTCATCGTTATTAAATAAGTAACGCAACAATTCCGGATCTTGTATGTTCGCTTCTACATTAATAGACAAAGCAAAAGGAGCTTCCCCAATCGTTTTATAATTGTTCTCCGTGAGTGCGCGGAAATTATAACGACTAATCACCGGCAACATAGAACCGGATTGCTCTACCGTCACATTGCGGTCTTGGCCTTCTGAAATTTGAATGACTTTGCGTCCAGTATTAGGAGAGAAAGTGTGATCTACCACTAGCCCCTTTAACACCGTTGGATCTAAAGAACGAGAGACATTATCTGCCCGGTGTTGAGCGGTCAAAATGAAGAGCAAAGATACCAACACTAAGAAAAATATGCCACCGCCTACATACATCGTCATCTTGTTCGTTTTCTGAGAAGACGAAGCAGCCTTAGCGGTTTGATCGACTAGTTCCTGTGCTTGTACGTTTTGTGTCTGCTTGCGAAATTTTTGCGGATTGCGCAAACGTTCCATCAGTTCTTTTTGATCCATAGTTACATTGTAACAAATAAATCCACGCGCTATGCAAGCCATCCACAACTGTTGCGGATTTGCTATAGTTTATATATGAAATCTCATACAGAATATTTAACTATTTGTACCGACAAACCTTACGACATCGTCAATATCACCCCGCAAGTGGAAGCAGCACTGGCTAAAAGTGGCATTCAAGAAGGCTTGTGTTTGGTTAATTCCATGCACATTACCTCGTCGGTGTTTATTAATGATAATGAACGCGGCCTGCACGCTGACTTTTTGCGTTGGGTAGAAAAATTAGCTCCTTACGGACTGGATAAATACCAACACAATTTAACCGGAGAAGATAACGGAGACGCCCATTTGAAACGTACGATTATGGGGCGTGAAGTGGTGGTGGCAGTTACAAAAGGACAGCTGGACTTTGGACCGTGGGAAACCATTTTCTACGGGGAATTTGACGGTCAGCGCAACAAACGCATTTTAATTAAAATCATAGGGGAATAAAATGAAAAAAACTATTTTTTATCACGATACCGATTGTGGCGGCGTGGTATATTACGGCAATTATTTGAAATTTTTTGAAGAAGCCCGCACCCTTTATATGAAAGAAAAAGGGTTCTCCATCCCGGAGCTGATGAAACAAGGATTATTCTTTGTAGTAGCACGGCAAGAGGTGGAATACAAGTACCCCCTTCAATACGCTGACGAAATTGAAGTAAGCACCAAAATTTTGGAAGTGTCCGACATTAAAATCGTGTTTGAAAACATCATCACCAATCAAAACGGTCGCCTCTGTACCAAAGGAAAAACCACCTTGGTCTGCGTCAATAAAAACGGTATGCCCACCCCAATGGGCGTCGATGTCAAACAAGCCATGAAATAACTTTTTATTTCGAAAAACCCCGCCTAAACCGCGGGGCTTTTTGTATAATAATTTTTTAGAAAATTTATCAAACGGGTACTAATATGGAACGCACAAAGCAAGAAAAAGAAAAAATTAAACAAATTTTAGAAGCTACTCAAAAGAACGACATTCACATTATTAAATTGTGGTTTGTAGATATTTTGGGAAACTTAAAATCTCTGTCTCTTTCCCACCGCGAATTTGAATATGCCATGAACGAAGGCATGGGCTTTGACGGCTCTTCCGTAGAAGGGTTTGCCCGCGTGTATGAATCGGACTTAGTGGCCATGCCGGATTTGGATACTTTCCAAATGTTCCCGCCCGATTTGACCGGTGCACCGATTGCCCGTTTTTTCTGCGACATTCAAACCACCGACGGCAAACAATTTGAAGGTGACCCGCGCTATATTCTGAAAAAGAATTTAGCCGCCATGCGCAAAGCCGGATTTGACGCATTCATGGTGGGGCCGGAACTGGAGTATTTTTATTTCAAGGATAATAAAAATCCCGAAACTTTAGATTTCGGCGGATACTTTGACACCATTCCGTTGGACTCTTCGTATGCCGTGCGCCGCCAAACGATGCTGATGCTCGAAAAATTGGGCATACATGTGGAATATTCGCACCACGAAGTGGCTCCTTCCCAACACGAAATTGATTTACGCTATGACGAAGCCATGAAAATGGCCGACCAAGTCATCACCTATAAAACCGTTGTGAAACAAATTGCCGCGGCCAATGGCATGTATGCAACCTTTATGCCTAAACCCTTAGCCGGCATTAACGGTAGCGGTATGCACGTACATCAATCCTTATTTGCAAAAGGGAAGAATCAATTTTATGATGCCAAAGATCCGTTGTTCTTATCCAAAACCGCTAAACATTATATTGCGGGTATTTTGGCGCATGTACCGGAAATTTGTTCTATTACCAATCAATGGGTCAACTCGTACAAACGTTTAGTGCCCGGCTATGAAGCGCCGTCTTATATTGCATGGGGCCGCAAAAACCGCAGTGCGCTGGTGCGCATCCCGCAGGCCAAAGCCGGCAAGCCCAATTCCACTCGTTTAGAGTGCCGCTTCCCCGACCCGGCCTGCAATCCGTATTTGGCTTTTGCCGTAATGTTGGGCGCAGGGTTAGACGGTATCAAACGCAAATTGCCCGTACCGACCATGACGGAAGAAAACATTTTCCAAATGACACCGCAAGAGCGCAAACAACGCGGTATCGGCACCTTGCCGGCCTATTTGTATGAAGCCGTCAACGAAACCCGCCACTCTAAACTGGTAGAGCAAATCTTAGGCAAACATACGTTTGAAAAGTTTATAGCCAACAAAGATATTGAGTGGGAAAATTACCGCACACACGTTTCCAGCTACGAATTGGAAAAATATTTATCTGTGCTGTAAACCAAGCATTAAAAAGCCCTGCCGATTGGCAGGGCTTTTTAATTTTAGTCACTCCATCCGTCTGCCCATAAAGCAGAACAATATTTATTTGCATCGCTTCCATAGCAGGCTTTTTGCCAAACATTTGAAGATTTGCTTTTCTGTAGCCATAATTCATAAGTTTCTGGATTGCTATATATTCCACCGGGATGACGTTGAACTACTATTGTACAATCGGAAGGGCTACAACCAGCATAATAACTAAAATTTTTACTCATACATTCATCTTCCTCACTACAGTTCAAGGTGGTTTTTAAATCAATAGATAAAGGGACTGTCTCCTCACTAAGAGGAGCAATAAAATAAGATTCTTGATATCCATTTTCTAGAATGTATATGTCTATTGCCCGTTGTAGACTTCCAATATTTTGCAAAGCTTCAGCCATGCGAGCTTTTTCCACCGCTTTTTCATATTGCGGCAAGGCAATTGCGGACAATATGCCGATAATCAGTACTACCACTAATAATTCAATTAATGTAAAACCTCTTTTTTTCATATCCACTCTCCTGTTATATTTCTATTTTTGGAAAACGGATATAAAAAACGGCTGTATCTTGCTTGAGAGTATCCTCACTTCAACCAAGAACAGCCGTGGTCTGCCGCGCCCGAAGGAGCGGCAAACACTCGGCACAAAACAAACGGGTAATTAGTCCATTCATTTTGTGCCTGATATCGGCTGTTTTTGGAGAGGGTACTCTTGCCTAACGGCAAAGTCCGTTTCTTAAACGGTTCCAAAAACAGATCAAATTGTTACTACACTCTCAGTATAACAAATTTCCGCTTGCCCTGCCGCAGATTTAAATTCTCACACACTTTCTTAAATTTCTTCCGCCAAGACTTAATAATAAAGTAGAATAATAGTATCTATGACTATTCAAGAATTTCAAACCATCTGTTCCCAATTGGAGCAAGAATATACTGCTAAAATTGCCGCGGCCGAAAATCTCCCCGCGGTGGAAGAATTACGCGTAGCCGTCTTAGGGCGTAAAGGCGCCCTGACGGAGCTACTTAAAAATCTAAAAGATTTTTCTATTGAAGACAAAAAAGTGGCAGGTCCTTTAGGTAATGCACTTAAAAGTGCCTTAACCACAGCGTTGGAAACCAAAACCACCGCGTTGGAAGCGGCACAACTTAACGAAGAACTTAACCGCGTGCAACTGGATTTAACCTTGCCCGCCCGTCCGATGGCAGGCGGCCGGCGCCATCCGCTTTCTATTGCGCAAAAGCGCATGACCGACATTTTATCCAAACTCGGTTTTACGTGGGCAGAAGGCCCTTGGGTAGAGGATGAAAAGCATAATTTTGATATGCTTAACATTCCGCAACATCATCCGGCACGCGACGCACAAGATACGTTTTTTGCACAAACCGGCTCGCCGCTTTCCATGGTACTGCGCACGCATACCTCTAATGTGCAAAGCCGCTTTATGGAGAAACACAAACCGCCTATTCGCATCATGGCACCGGGACGCGTGTTTCGCAATGACAGTTTAGATGCTACTCATAGCCCCGTGTTTCACCAAATTGAAGGTTTGTATGTGGACAAACAAGTCAGCATGGCCGATTTGAAACGGGATTTGACCGCTTTTATGAAAGGTCTGCTCGGTGATAAAACGGAAATCCGTTTCCGCCCGTCCTTTTTCCCCTTTACCGAACCCAGTGCCGAAGTGGATGTAAAGTGTGTTTTCTGCGCAGGAAAAGGATGTAATGTATGCAAAGGTACCGGATGGATTGAAATGCTAGGTGCCGGCGTAGTACATCCCAATGTGCTGAAAAATTGCGGCATTGACCCCGAGCAATATAGCGGATATGCCTTTGGTATGGGTGTGGAACGCTTGGCCATGATGATGATGAACATTCGCGACATACGCGCTTTCTATGAAAATGATTTGCGTATCTTGAAGCAATTTTAGAGGAAATTATGAAAATATTATACAGTTGGCTCAAAGACTTTATCGACTTAGATTTAACTCCGGAAGAACTGGCTCAAAAATTTACCCAGTTGGGTCTGGAAATTGCTTCTATGGAAAAAATGGGCGCTGATTTTGAAGGTGTTCATGTGGCGCAGATTACTCAAATCGAAAATCATCCTGATTCCGACCACTTGCACTTAGTGACCTTGGATTTAGGCGGCGGACAAACCCAACGGGTCGTCTGCGGTGCTCCCAATGTAGCAGTTGGGCAAAAAGTACCTTTGGCACGTGTAGGAGCACGTCTGGGCAAAACGGTATTAACCCCGGCTACCATTCGCGGCGTACGCAGTGAAGGAATGATTTGCTCTTCCGATGAACTGGGCCTAACCAACACCCGCGCCCGTGGCATTTTAGTATTAGACGAAAAAATTCCATTGGGAACAGACGTGCGCAGTTTATATGGAAAAGCGGATGCCTTATTTGACTTGGAAATTACTTCCAATCGTCCCGATTTACTCTCTCATCTGGGCGTAGCGCGCGAACTGGGCGTTTTACTAAACAAACCTGTTACATTGCCCAAAATAGACGATATCGTAGGACAAGGTGAAAGTTTAGCCGTAGAAATCCGCGATGAAAAAGCCTGCCCGCGTTACAGCGGCCGTTTAATTCACGGTGTAAAAAACGTTCCCTCTCCGCAATTAATTCAAGACCGATTAACCGCTATGGGACTAAACCCCAAAAATGCGCTAATCGATATGACCAACTATGTGCTTTTTGAGCTGGGGCAACCCTTGCACGCTTTTGACCGCAATTTAATTGCGGGCGATACCATTGTGGTACGCCATGCTCAAAAAGACGAAAAATTCACTATTTTAGATGGGCGCGAATTAACTTTGGACGAGAATTCCCTTTTAATCGGAGATACACAAAAAGCCACGGCTTTAGCCGGCATTATGGGAGGAGCTAACTCGGGAATTGCCGACAACACCACAGACATTTTTATTGAATCGGCCTACTTTGATGCGCCCACCATTAACAAAACTGTTAAAAAATACGGCGTATCATCCGACTCTTCCCAACGTTTCGAACGCGGAGCCGATATCGGTATGACTGTGCTAGCTTTGCAACGGGTTACGCAATTAATTACATCCGTATGCGGGGGCACCCCCAGCCAAATCAGAGACGTGTATCCTCTGCCGTATGAAAACCCGGTGGTGGAAATTACGGCGCAACAAATTAACGATATTTTGGGTACGCAACTGCCTGCTTCCACCTTGCAAGACATTTTCAAACAGTTGGCGCTGCACTTTGACGCAACTACAGATAAATGGCATTTTCAGGCGCCTACTTACAGGCGGGATTTGAACCACCGCTGGGATTTAGCCGAAGAGGCCGCACGTTTTGCCGGCTTTGACCAAATTCCGACGGGATCCTCTCGCGCGTTTGTCGGTTTTTCCGATAACCCCAAAAATGTAGATCTCTCGGAACTACTGAGCAGACAGCTTTGTGCGCTCGGTTTTTATGAATGTAAGAACATTGATTTTTTAGGCGAAAAAGAATTAACTCTGTTTGGTTTTGAAACCAAAAATGCCGTGAAAATCAAAAATGCCATGGCACAAGGATGGGATTTTTTGCGCCCTACCCTGTTACCGGCCTTACTTAAAAACTTAGAGTTTAATCAACGCCACGGGCAACAAAATGCCGCGTTGTTTGAAGCCACCCGCACCTTTAGCTTAACCAAAGGTTTTCCAACGGAAACTTATACCGTTTCCGGGATATTGTGCGGCAACATACCGGCCGAAGAATTCTTTGAGCATAATACGGTAAAACCGGATTTCTATTTCTTAAAAGGAATTGTGCAACAATTGCTGGGGCACTTTGACGGAGTGCAACTGGCAAAGCCGGAAAAAACACCCGTATATATGCATCCTAAAATTTGCATGGATATTGTGGTGAACGGCAAAAAAGCCGGTGTCTTCGGGGCACTGCATCCGCTTACGTTAAAAGCCATGGATATCAAAGCCGCGGAAGTATGGGCCTTTGAATTCTCGCTAAAACCTTTGGAAAAATTATTTTCAGCGCAACAATTTACCCCTGCGCAAGCTGTGGCGGCCTTCCCGCCGTCCTTGCGGGATTTGTCCGTGATACTCGACAAGCAGGTTCCGTTTGAACAAATCCAAGCGGTGCTTTCTCAAACCGTTTTACCGGTGCAAATGCAATCTCAGTTAATTGATTTGTACGAAGGGGAACATGTCCCTGCCGGTAAAAAGAGTCTGACGTTTACGTTGGCTTTTTCGGCGCCGGAACGCACGCTAAAAGATACGGAAACAGAACAAGCGTTTAATACATTGGTGGCTCAATTGAAAGAAAAACTCGGAGCAGAGCTTAGATAATGCACGAAGAAAAACTCAAACAGTTAGAATTACTCATTAGCCAAACAGCTTCTCGTTTACAGACGTTACAACGAGACGTGTTGGCCGCGCGGCAAAAAATACGTCAGCAGGAAGAAACCATTGCCCGTTTGCGTCAAAATGAGACGGAGTTAAAAACTTTGCGCGAGTGGAAACGTACCACTATCAGTACCTTAAAAAAATTAGAAACTCGTTTAGATAAAGAAATCGCAAAAGCGAGTGAACAAAATAATGAGTTGGTGTAATATATGGCAAAAAATACTGTAACCGTAGAAATTAAACATATTCCGGTAGAAGTAGAAATTCCGGAGTTGGGTTATGTGGAAATAGCAGATTTAGCCACGCAGGTGGAGCAGGAAATGCAACGCTTGCAAGAAGAAGAAGATGTGATTGATACGTTGCGTCAAGCCTTAACGGCGGCCTTAAACTTTGCGGCCAAAGCCTATTTGAAAGATGTTGCCAGCGGCGGTAAATTGCAAGAAGACACCATCCGCATGGATAATTTGATTTCCCAATTACAAAATACCTTGGAGCAACCTAAATAATGCAAGACGATTTCAGGCCATTGGCCGCCCGCCAAGCACCTAAAAAAATAGAAGATTTTGCCGGACAACCACATTTGTTGGGCCCGGGTAAAATGTTGCGCCGCCTATTGGAAACCGATACCTTAAAATCTGCTGTTTTTTTTGGGCCTCCGGGTTGTGGTAAAACCGCCACGGCACGCTACGTGGCCAGCCGTACCCAAGCCCATGTAGTGGAGCTCAATGCGGCGGCTGCCGGCGTAGCCGATATTAAAAAAGTGATTGCCGAAGCCAAAGATCGCGCACGTACGCCCACTTTTGAAGAACGGCGCACTTTACTGATTTTAGATGAAATTCACCATTTCAACAAAACCCAACAAGATACTTTGCTGCCCAGCGTAGAGCGGGGTGATATTATTCTAATCGGTATCACTACCGAAAATCCGTATTTTTATATTAACAGCGCTTTATTATCTCGTTTTTCTGTATTTGAATTTAAGGCTTTAGCAGACAAAGATTTAGCTAAAATTTTGCACCGCGCCGCCGCGACCGAAAAAGTACAACTCTCCGATGAGGCGGCAGACTATTTTATCACGCAGGCCAACGGAGACGGACGCAAGATTTTGAACGCACTTGAGATTGCCGTGCTCACCACCGAACCGGATGCCGACGGTTTCAAACACGTAGATCTAAAAACTGCGCAAGAATGCATACAAAAACGCCACTTAAATTATGATAAAAAGGGTGACGAACATTACGATATTATTTCGGCTTTTATTAAATCTATGCGCGGCTCGGACCCGGATGCAACCGTCTATTGGTTAGCGCGCATGCTCGAAAGCGGCGAAGATCCTCGTTTTATTGCGCGGCGTATTTTAATTTGCGCCAGTGAAGATGTGGGGTTAGCCGAACCGGCCGCCATTATGATTGCGCAGGCAGCCTTCCAAGCCGCAGAAGAACTGGGCATGCCGGAAGTGCGCATTCCATTGGCCCACGCGGCTATTTATGTGGCTTGCTGCCCTAAAAGCAATTCTGCTTATTTAGCCATTGATGCGGCTTTGCAGGAAGTGCGCGAAGGCAAACTGCGCCGCGTACCGGACCATTTACGCTCCGGCGGAAAAAACCGCGGTTACAAGTACGCACACGATTTCCCTAATCATTATGTGAAGCAACCTTATATGCCCGACCCCGTGAAATTTTTTACCCCTACCGCACAGGGAAAAGAAGCCGCGCTTATCGAGCGGCTGAAAAAAATCAAAGGAGAATAAATGGAACCCGAAGCACCGTTTCGCGGCCAAGTATTTACGGTCTCTGCCATCACTTTAGCCATTAAGCAAATGATGGAGGGCGTGTTTCGCGGTGTGTTTGTGGAAGGGGAAGTAAGCGGTCTGCGCGAGGCGCAAAGCGGACATTTATATTTTGATTTGAAAGATAAAGACAGCTTACTTTCAGCTGTGATGTTCAAATGGCATGCGCGCAAAGGCGGACAACTTTTGCAAGACGGACTGCAGGTGCGTGTATTTGGGGATTTAACTTGCTACGGTAAAATGGGGCGCTATCAAATTTCCATTACCAGTGTGGAAATTTTACACCAAGGCAATTTATATTTAGAATTTGAGAAATTAAAAAAGAAATTAGAAGCCGAAGGACTATTTGCTTCGGAACACAAACGTGAAATTCCTGCTTTTCCGCGCCGTATCGGCGTGGTCACTTCTCCCACCGGTGCGGCGATACGAGATATTTTATCGGTATTGCACCGCCGAAGTCCTAATTTAGAAGTCGTGCTGGCCCCGGCTTTGGTGCAGGGCGAAGGAGCCGCCGCGGAAATTGCCCAAGCAATTACAGATTTGAATAAACTAAAACCGGCACTAGACGTGCTACTCGTGGGGCGCGGCGGGGGCAGCATGGAAGATTTGTGGGCGTTTAACGAAGAGCCGGTGGCCCGCGCCATTTATAACAGCCAAATTCCGGTAATTTCTTGTGTGGGGCATGAAATTGACTACACCATCGCCGATTTCGTGGCCGATTTACGGGCGCCTACTCCGTCTGCCGCCGCGGAACTGGTCGTCCAAAATTCCGACGGCGTCCGCACGCATATTGCACAACTGCAAAAACGTTTGTTTCAAGCCGTATCGCTTTTTTACGAACGCGCCAAAAGCCGCGTAGAACTGGCTGTACAAAGCCGCATTTTTAAGCATCCCGAACTCTTAACACAAGAGAAAGAACAACAACTCGATGATTTGTTATTACGGTTGGAAAATGCCTTTGAAAAGCAACTCACGCAAGCACAAAATCGCACCGATTTACTCATGCAAAAATTGCAAGCATTAAGCCCCTTTGCGGTGTTGGGACGCGGTTATAGCATTACGCGCGACAAAGACGGAAACGTCATCTCGCAAGTCGGCCAAACCAAACCTGCCGACACCATTTACATACAGGTCAAAGACGGAATGATACACGCGGAGGTCAAATGAAAAATACTTTTGAAAACAAATTGCAACGCCTAGAAGAAATCGTGGCCAAACTGGAAGAAGAACAAACGGATTTAGACGCCTCGGTAAAACTGTTTGAGGAAGGCATTGCGCTTTCTAAAGAGATGACCGAAAAGTTGCAAGAAGTAAAATTTAAGGTAAGTGCACTCAAGAAGAAAGGGGCGGCCCTGCTTACAGAACCTTTTGAAGCAGTTGAAAATACGGAAGAAGAAGATGCCGAGTAAAAAATTACGCTTAGACATGGCGCTGGTGGAGCAAGGGTTTTTCCCAAGCCGCACGCGCGCCCAAGCGTCTATCATGGCCGGAGAAGTGCTCGTCAACGGGGAAATAGATACCCGCGCTGACCGCACTATTTTGCCGGAAGATAAAATTTCACTCAAAGAAAAATCATGTCCGTATGTGTCGCGCGGCGGCCTCAAACTGGCAGGTGCTTTGCAAGCGTGGAATATTTCCGTAAAAGATAAAGTATGTGTAGATATCGGTGTGGCAACGGGCGGATTTAGTGATTGTATGTTGCAGGCCGGAGCGCGCGAAGTGTACGGCGTAGATGTAGGCAAAGGCCAAATTGCCGATGAAATCCGGCGCAATCCCAAGTTTCACTTTCGGCCCGAAACCAATGCCCGCTATATGAGAGCTGATTTATTTGACACGCCGCCGCAGTTTGCTGCGGTGGATGTATCGTTTATTTCGCTGACGATGATTATGGAGCCGCTTATCAAGGTAATGGCGCCGGAAAGTGAGATTGTATTTTTAATTAAACCGCAGTTCGAACTCACGCCCAAACAAGTGCCGCACGGCATTGTCAAAACCGAAGAGAACAGACAGTTGGCCATTAAGCGCGTGCAAAATTTTCTAACAGAAAATTTAGCTCAAAAATACGGTGCTACCGGGTGCGAACTGATGGAGTCCCCCATCAAAGGCACGCACGGCAACACCGAGTATCTGTGGCACGTGAAAATTAATAAACCAGTTTAAGGCAATGAATATCCCCGCCGTAGCCGGGAGATTAGTATCCCATATAAAAAGCGTGGAGCACATCACTCCACGCTTTTTAGATATCTTAATACAAACTTTACGGTTGCGTCCGCTGCGTAATAGATTCTTCGTTTGCCACAGAGCGAACACAGAGACCTTGTTTGTAGTCCGCACCCATAGAACGTTTCAAGAAGGCTGTAAATTCGTCGGTCAATAAAGGGTTTTTTCCTTCTCCACTACCTACAGTCACGATATAACCATTGATGATAAACGGCGTGCCGGACATCCCACCCGGTTCTTCTCCTTGCCATTGAACGACACTCTGATTTTTAGGAACACCTTGATAGATAAAGGGATACTTCACAGGGAGTTTACGGTTAAGAACCTCCTCGGTAGCTTCATTTACCACCGGTTCAAACCAATACCCATTTGCTTTTCGTCCGGCCAGTTCCAAGCGGGCGCTTTCCGGACTAAATGTCATAAAATGATAAGCGTTTAAGGGCAACTGTAAAAAACGTTTTTGATCGTTTATTGTGTTAGCCAATTTTTTACGTGCCGCAGCTTGAACGGAAGTAGCTTGTTCTGCTTGTGCTAAGGAAGGAGCTTTATTTTTTGCCATCATAGCACTGACGTTCTGCATTTGGGCAGTAGCAACATCTAATTCCTTTAAATTTTTATTTATCAAAGCCATCACCTTATCTTCTTTATCTACTCCGATAATGGCAATATCGTCCGCATGAGCATAAGCATCAAATTGAGAATAACCGTTACGATAAAAATACAAGGTACCATTGGTAGGCGCACCGGGTTGCGGCTCTGAAATACTTACCTGCCATACTCCATTGGCAAGCTGTTTTGCTCCGAACACAATTCTAGGGTTTATTTTTGTATCAAAGCGCTTATCAAAACAATGGGCTGCCGTAATAATCCAGCGTTTATGAAAACGCGTGCCGGTACACACACCTTTTCCGTGGTTGAGGGATCGTATCTCTAAGGCAACTAGATCCGTAGCCACATTTGTACCCGGATAGGCGTGTTTCACCGAAAACGGCTCATCTAACGGAGAGGCCGGTTGCTCCGTAGCAGCCGCAGCTTGCGCACCTGCCACGGCCGCACCAACAGACATCGGTGCTTTGGTGTTGACCCGCTGAAGCGTCGGAACAGCCGTCTTGGCCGCTAACGCAGGTAAAACACTCATACTCATTGCAATCAATATAGATAGTAAATGTTTCATAAATATATTTTCCTGTTGTAAAATAAACTACCTTCTTCATATTTTAGTCTAAACAACCACAAAAAACAAGAGATAAAAAGAGATTTAATTAAACTGGTTCATGGCCTTTTCTAGGCCGTCTTGCAGATAAATCTGAATAGCATCAGCGGCTTTTTTAACCGCGGTTTGTAAGACAGGTTCTTCTTCTTTGGTAAATTTGCCCAGCACAAAATCAGCTGCATCAAAATAGTCCGGTTTGGGGCCAATACCTACACGCAGACGCGCAATTTTGTCAGTACCGAGCTGTTCAATAATATGCTTCATGCCTTTTTGCCCCCCCGCAGAGCCGGACGGACGCAGGCGGATACCGCCTAGTTTTAGAGACATATCATCAAAACAAATTAATATGTTGGAAGGCGCTATCTTATAAAACCGGGCCAGCCCGCTAACGAGCTGACCCGATAAATTCATATACGTCATCGGCTTAGCCAAAAGTACATCTTGTCCGCCGATTACTACTTTGGCATACACTCCTGTATTTTGCCAAGACTGGAAATCCGCACCAAATCTCTCGGCCAATGCGTCCACTACTCTAAACCCGGCATTATGGCGGGTTTTTTCGTATTGGGCGCCCGGATTACCCAGTCCGGCAATGAGTGTATAACTCAAAGTTATTTCTTAGCAGCGTCGGCGTTCTTGGTCAGATTGCCGTCTGCATCTTTTTTGCCCTTAGTGGAAGAGCTTTCCGGTTGGGCATCAGCAGCTGCAGCAGGTGCGGCGGCCGGTTCTTCATCTTTCAAGATGGTCAAGTGTACCACCGGGGCTTGCGGATCGGTTACCAGTTCCACGCCTTCCGGCAATTTAATATCACCCGCGACAATACCGGTGTTAATGGTCATCGGGGTCATATCCACTTCAATTTCATGCGGGATTTTGCTGACCAAAGCGCGTACTTCGATTTCGCGCATAATGTGTTCTACCATGGCGCCATAGGCTTTTACGTCAGCAGATTCGCCAACGAGTTTCACAGGAACGACTACGTTCATCTTGTCTTTCAAAGATACACGTTGAAAGTCTGCGTGAATCGGCAAATCCGTTACCACGTGGAATTGTACTTCTTTGACCAACGCTTGTTCTTTACCTTCCGGTAATTCAATTTCTACGATGGTGTTTTTACCCGCTTTCATGATTTTTTCCAAATCTTTGCGGCTAACCGTGATGCTCACGGGTTCTTTATGTCCGCCATAAATAACGGCGGGTACGTTCTTTTCGGCGCGGATTTTGCTAAGTGCACCTTTAACGCCCAAGCCGGTTCTGACAGCGGCTTTAATGTTCATTTCTTCCATTTTTACTTCACTCCTTAATTATTAAATTAACTAAACATATCCCCAATAGAACGACCGTCGTGATTGCGTCTAATGGCGTCTGCCAAAATATACGATACAGACAGCGTTTCCACTTTGGGGCCCAAATCCCTAATTGGTAAGGAATCGGTGATGATTAATTTTTTAATAGCTGATTGATTAATTTTTTCTACCGCATCACGGGACAGGAGCCCGTGGGAACAAGCCGCATATACTTCACGTGCGCCTCGTTCTTTGATTTTATTGGCCACCGTAATCAAGGTGCCGGCGGTATCTACAATATCATCAAAAATGATGGCAATTTTGTCTTTGACGTCACCGATTACATTATAAACCACTGCCTCATTGGCTTTAGGACGGCGTTTATCAATAATAACCAGCCCCACATCCAGTCTGGCGGCGAATTTACGGGCGCGTTCTACTCCGCCCACATCCGGTGAAATTACCACTAAATCTTCCCGTTTGAAATCTTTGAAATATTCCAAAAATACACTGCGTGCACGCATATGGTCCACAGGAATATCAAAAAATCCCTGAATTTGGGCCGCATGCAAATCAAGCGTCATAATACGGTCCGCACCGGCCGTAGTAATTAAATTACTGGCTAGCTTGGCGGTTATGGGCACACGTGCGGTGACCTTACGGTCTGCCCGGGCATAGCCGAAATACGGAACTACTACGTTAATCCGCCCGGCACTGGCACGCTTAAAAGCATCCACCATAATCAAAAGTTCCATCAAATTTTCATTAACCGGCGGGCAAGTGGGCTGAATGATATAACAGTCATGGGCACGTACAGATTCCAAAATCTGCACATCTATTTCTCCGTCGGCAAAACGTTCTACACGTAATTTGCCTAATTCCATACCTAAATGGCCGGCAATTTTTTGAGCCAATGCCAAGTTGGCATTTCCGGAAAAAATACACAAATCTCCGTTGACAAGTTTAGTCATGTTTGACACCTTTGTTTTCTAATACAACCTGACGCGAGCGCGCAATAGCCAAAGAGCCTTCCGGTACTTCTTTGGTAATCGTGGAACCGGCGCCGATTTTACTGTACGGTTTTACTTCTACCGGTGCTACAAAATTAGTATTAGAGCCCACAAAACAATGGTCTCCGATAATCGTGCGGTGTTTTTTCTGCCCGTCATAGTTACAGGTAATCGTACCCGCACCGATATTTACCCCTTCACCCATATCGGTATCGCCGATATAGGTTAAGTGATTGACTTTAGAGCCCACCCCAATCACCGATTTTTTCACTTCGCAAAAATTGCCCACTTTGGCTTTGGTTTTTAGTTCGGCCCCCGGGCGCAAACGGGCATACGGTCCTACTTCGCAATTTTCAGCCACCAAGCTGTCGTCTAAATAACTACCCATGCGAATATTTACATGATCTGCCACGCGACAATTGCGAATCAGCACATTGCTTTCCAACAAGCAATTAGAGCCAATGACAGTATCCCCTTCTATATAACAATTTGGATAAATAGTAGTATCGGGGCCGATTTTGACCGAGGCCTGAATATAGGTTTCACTTGGATTAATCAGGCGCACACCGGCCGCCATCAATTTTTCATTGATCCGGGAGCGCATAATTTCATCCACTACCGCCAGTTCGGCGCGGCTGTTGACACCCAAAGACTCTTGTATATCCGCTAACGGAAAAACTTGTACCTCGTATTGAGAGTTATGGATCAAAGGCAAAGTGTCCGGCAAATAAAATTCTCGTTTAGGACCTTGTGGGGTTAATTTTTCCAAAGCCGGGACTAAAATATCGGAATGAAATATATAAATCCCCCCGTTGACTTCCGTAATGTTACGGGTTTTCTCATCGGTTTCCGATTCTTCCACAATGCGGCTAAAACTGCCGTTTTCATCTCTAACAATTCGGCCGTATCCCGTTGGATCAGACATTTGAATAGACAAAACGGAAGCCCCCGATTGCTGCATTTCAAATTCATAATGCATTTGGCGTAAGGTTTCGGGGCGGATCAACGGGACATCCCCATTTAATACCATAATATCTTCAAACTTAGGCAACAAAGGCAACGCCGCACGCACAGCACCGCCGGAACCATTTAATTCCTTTTGTTCGGCAAATACTACCGGAGCGGTAATACCCCAATTGGACAATTGGGCCGTTACTGTTTCTTTTACCAAAGAAGATTCATGACCTATTATGACACAAATTGTATCTGGATTTAATTGTTGGGCAGCCTGCAAACTATACGCAAGCATCGGTAAACCGCACACGGGGTGCAACGGTTTTGGGAGAGAAGACTTCATTCGGGTGCCTTTACCGGCCGCCAGAATGAGTACACATAAATTTTTTTGGGCTACCATTTTGTTTAACTCTTGCCTAAAAAAGATTACTGCTCAAATTTCGTATTTATATTATAGCAAATTAATGCCTGGTGTACAAAAGTGACTAGGGCTCTGTACAAGAACTGCTATTGCAATTAGTAAAACCTAGTGCTTTACATAAATTAACATTTCCGCTACAATCATTCAGAATTTTTCCATTTATGCTCCCATGTATATGTATATTTGATGAAGGAAGACTTGTAACATAAAATTCAACTCCATCATCTGTTCCGTATTGCCAATATTTTGTATTAAAACAAAAAATATCATCATTCAAACACGCGTCCCCCGTTAATAAAGGAGCAGGTGCTTCAAAATCGACAAATTCTGTATTAGAAGAAGAAGCACAGTCAGAAACCGGCCCCATTTCTAATACACATAATTTATATCCATCAGCAATAGCTTTTGAAATCATCTTAACTTCTGCAAAACGGCTTTTCATAACCGCTTTTTCATATTGCGGCAAAGCAATTGCGGATAAAATACCGATAATGAGTACAACAACTAACAATTCAATTAGTGTAAAACCTCTTTTCTTATTCATAATGTTTGACTCCTTAAATTTATTCGCCGTTGAACGCACCAAAAAACACACATATACGACTTAAAACGGCTACAATCAAAAAGGTACAAAAAAAAAAAGTAAGTGTCAAGGGTGGCCGTTTTTGACGAAACAAAAGACAGCATGTTACAAGGTTTCTAATACAATTTGCCATGTAACTATTACTGCTTGTTACTATCCAAAAAAGTTTCCCAGTCTTGCCCGTTAATCAATAATTCTTTGGCGATTGGAGACTGACCGGACAAATAAGCATAAACAACCTCAAAAAGATACTCTCGGTTGTGATAACGGAACAAATCGTCTAATGCTTTCGCCCGCACGTCCGATATATAAAAACGGCATTGACGGCCCCAACGGGCTTCTTGACAAAAATCTTTTTTAGGGCAAACGCCCTGTTCGTTAAATTGCGTGCAATCCGTACGCTCCCAATCAATCGTATAGGCAATATAATGCCCCGATAATAAATCTCGCGGGTCGTATCCGCTGATTACCACCTTGACCTCGCGGCCGTTTTCCCGTTGGACAGCCAACCAACCCGCCCAACTGGCTAAAATCAATAAAGGAAGCGTAAGCATACAGAGAAATAGGTACTTTTTCATTGGAATGCCTCCATGTTTTTAATATAGCGCAGGGTACGACGAAGCACATAAATAAATCCAAGCACCAGCAAACCTCCGGCAATAAAGGCCAGACCGGTAGTCCACAAAACGCCCATATTGGATATAAAAATCAAAAAGATATAGATTTCTACCAAAATGGCATTGCGCTTAAAAGGCCCCACTTGCCCTCCCCGCAAAGCTGTATACATACGAAAAGCCAAAAACCCAAACACAATAGCATGGGCGTATAATTGAGAGGATAAAGTTTTATTACAAAGCCCCCAATAACTACCGATATAAAATACCAAACAGTAAGCACTCCACAAGCACAAGCGAGCCGCGTTTTTAGATAGTTGGGTATAGGCCGCTATTTTCTCATGCAATAACTCCCCTGCCATATACAAACCGTAAAAACACAACAGCAAAATCAACTGGCATAAAGTTAATTCCTTAAAGAAAACCTCTATATATTTCTCAAACCGTTCAAAGGGCAATGCGCTTAAAATAATCACGAGCCAAGCTATATTGAAAAAGGAAGAACGCGTTAATATAATAAACGGTAAACTAAGCAAAGCCCAACCACAAGCAAAATTATGCCATCCGCCGTTCAAATGGAATATTTGTCCGATTAGACCAATCGTTCCGCCGACCATTAAAAAGCACAAAATGGCAAATAACTCCTTCCAACCGTTTCTTTTCTTTTGTGTGGTCTCATACAAACCGTAAATAAAACCGCCAAATATAGCAAAATCACATACTAATTTGAGCCAAGCGGGTAAAACCGCCCAATTGGCCGCTATTAATAAACAAATCCCCAGCCCTATGAGACTGCTTGCAATAATAAAAGCCGTATTCCAAAAAGTACGATTACTTTTTTGAGATTCAAAAGCAAGTATTTTATTCCGTTGCTCTGGTGTAATGATTTGTTGTTCAACCCATGTGTCTGTTTTTTTGGATAAAGACATTTTCGGCTCCTTTATTTGACGGTCTATTCATTATCCTTTGCCAAGCACCCTATACATAAATTGCCTTCCGTCCTATGGATACGGACTTTGATCAAACCATGCAATTGCTCGGAAGCATTTTCTATGAAAACTTGTTGGAAATTAGAAGTGACTCCGTGCATGCCCTGACCGCTATGCTCCTCTATAAACACCTCTTGTGTGGTATCCACGAGCGAGGCAGCAAAATCAGCACGCAATTTTTTATCCAATTCACGCAATTTTTCCGCCCGGGCCTTAATCACTTCCGGGGCCAGTTGCGGCCATGCAGCAGCCTTTGTGCCCGGACGCGGTGAATAACTAAATACGTGCAAGCCACATAGTTTTTGGCGTGCGATAAAATCGTAAGTGATTTGAAAATCTGCCTCTGTTTCCGTAGGAAACCCCGCTATTACATCGGCAAATACGCTAGCCCCCGGCACGCGGGCGCGCAGACTGGCCACTTTTTGGGCATATTGGGCGGTATTGTAATGGCGGTTCATCTCCGCTAGCACTTTATCGCAACCGCTTTGAAGCGGCAAATGCAAATAATTGCAAAAACGCGCCGGATACTTAGCCATCGCGCCGATTACACCATCCGTTACAGTTTGCAACTCAATAGAAGAGAAACGCACACGGAAATACCCCGGCATATGGGCGATATCCTCACACAAAGCCGCTAAATCTTTGCCGCTTTTTGGACATACATAATTACCGATGTTAATACCGGTCAGCACAATTTCGCCAAACCCTTTTTGTACCAAAGAAGCAATTTCCTGCAATACATCTTCCGAGGGTTTAGAACGTTTTTCCTTTCTGGCAAACGGCACAATACAATACGAACAAAAGCAATCACATCCGTCCTGTATTTTAATAAAAGCACGACTATGCCCTTCATGGCCGGACACCGTCCAGCACAAATCTTCCGTTCCAAACAATTTTTTCCCCAATTCATATTTTCCAATTAGTTCGGCCTGCGGAAAAAGTTCGCGAATATGTGCCGCATGCGCCGCCGCGTAGCAACCTGTCAACACTAAACGTGTGGTAGGATTGCGACGCAAAATTTGGCGGATTAATTTTTCCACATCCTTATCGGCCTGATGGGTAACGGTACACGTATTGAGCAAACATAAATCGGCCGTTTCCATAGGGCAAGGCGTCCAACCACGGGTGGAAAATGCCTCTAAAATGGCTTGGCTTTCCACTTGATTGACACGGCAACCGAATGTTTTTAGGAAAAATTTCATAATAATTTAGCGCACGCAGAAATACAGGCTGTCTCAGCTCGCAGAATATGCGGGCCGAGTGTCACCGGCAGTACGCCGTATTGCGCCGCTACGATAATTTCTTCATCTGTCCAGCCGCCGGCCGGACCAATATAAATGCTTAAGGTGGACGGCTTACCCAGTTTTTCCAGTCCCCAAGATAAAGTATGCGTTTCTTCGGCTTCATAGGCCAGTAAAGACGGGGTTTCCGGCCGGGCCACGCATTGCTCAAAATCAATCGGAGTTTTTAATACCGGAATTTCTCCACGGGAACATTGTTTACAAGCCGATATAATAATTTGCTGCCAACGTTCCTGTTTCTGTTCCCATTTCTTCAGCAAATCATATTCACTGCGCGCGGTATAAATCGGTTGAAAAGAGCAAACCCCCAGTTGCGTACATTTATCCAGTACATCTTCTAAGGTAGTGCGGGAGGTCGGGGCAAAGCATAACTCTACCGCTAAAGCAGAGCGTTTGATTTCCAAGCGTGTAATCAGCTCGCCGCGGATAAAATTTTTCTGCACGCGGGTAATACGGGCGGTGTACTGCTTACCTTTCCCGTCAAACACTTTGATTTCGTCCCCTTCTGTATGACGCGCCACGCCCGACACATGATGGGCTTCGGCACCTTCTATAAAAAATTCGGTTTCTTTAATATCAGCTAAAAATTGCGGCATATAAGCTCCTGCTTATATTTTAGTAAATTCAGTTTTCACAAGAAAGTATATGCATAAAAATTCCCCGCCTGGTTTTACAAGCGGGGGATCTTTTAACAAAATTTTCTTAGCTGTTTTTACGCACAAGCCCCTTACCGGAACGATTGATTTCACGCGGCCAACCCCGATATTCTACGACGCCGCGCTTTTCGGTCTGTGCATTGAGCGTCCCTTCCACCCGCACTCCAATATGTGCTGAATTGCCCGCCATAACATCGGCATTATTTGCTTGCAAAGTGCTGGCTTTTACCTCACTGCGGTCACGGGCAGTTAAGGAAGCGCTATCTGTTTTTCCCTTTAATTCTATTTCTGCGGCTTGTTTGGTTTCAGCCACTACAGAATTGCCGGTTAAACCGGAAATAGAAATATCGGAGCGGTTATGCGCCAAGGCATGCACCTGTTCACAGCTAAGCCGTTGGGCATCTACGGAAGATTTATCGGCTGTTTCTATATGTAAAAATTGGCAAGTTAACTCTCCCACATCCACCTCGGCATCTCCTTGGGTATGAATCTTTACGGTGTTGGCTTGCAAAGCATCTATTTCCACTTCTGTCTTTCCGTCTGCCCAAATGGTCAGTTCCGTCACATTCAACGAGCCTACCACTTGGACCTCTCCCTGTTCTTTTACTTCAATATGCGCCAAAGAAGGGGCTAATACCAATACCCGCAAGTGGTGATCTCCCACTACCACAACCGGTTCCTTATAGTGGATAAACAAAGCACCCCCTTCACTCTTTACCTCTACTAAATCCACCAAATTATTCGGCCCGAATAGAGATACCGTGTAATTTTCATCTTCAATTTGTTGGAAATCTACCTCGGTCTGTCCGCTAACGGACAGGCCAGTAAAAGCCGCTACAGGGCCGATTTCCTTGCCGCGGTGCTGATCACTGCCGGTTACTATAAGCGGCTTAGCGTGGATGTTCAGCGCACACGTGCATAAAAATACGAACCACATTATTTTTTTCATGTTTCCCCCTTGTGCTATTTAGAGCAACTGTAAAGTAGTTTATCGTAGCAAAATAGCCAAAGGGTTTCACTGTACTTTTTTTGATTAGATTTCCAATCCCCGCCAAACACCTCCTGACTTTTCCATTATTAGAAGGGAATGCCGGCATTTCTACATAAAAAATCCTCCGGACTAAATCGGAGGATATCTATTGAGTGAGTTATAAAAAATTAGTGCATTTGTGTCAGTAAGGCCGCCGCTTGTTCATTTCCGTTGTCGCGCGCCTGTTGCAACCACCGGCGTGCTTCATTGCGGTTGGCTTTGACCCCAATACCGCGGTAATAGGATTGCCCCAGCACATATTGAGCATCCGCATGGCCTAATTCTGCCGCCTGCTTAAAAGAAGACATAGCCGCCCGAATATTCTTGGCGGTACCTTGGCCCTGCATTTGCATAATTCCGCGCATATACAAACCGCCGGCATGATTTTGCTGGGCCGCTAAGTCAAACCACCGAAAGGCGATTTGATATTCTTCCGGATTTTGGGCCATTTGGTAAATACGGTCCCCTACTTCATACTGAGCACGGGCATCGGCCCCTTCGGCCGCTTTCTGTAAATATTCCAAGGCTTTTAGTTCGTCTAATCGAGTTGGGACCATGTACCACTGATACAAGGCATATTGCGCTTGCGGCACATTTGAATCAGCCAGTTTTTTGTACCATGCCTCGGCCTGCTCGTCATTTTTTTCCAAAGCGTCCCCATTCTGATAGGCCTCTGCTAAAACAAGTGTTTCTGCATTAACCTCCGATTGCGCTTTTTGCTCCAACTCGACTAATTGTTTAACTCGGTCAACCAGTCCCGGATTTTCACTTTGTAATTGCTCTAAAGCAGCTTGTGCATCCGGATCGTTTTGGGCACTGGCTTTTATCCACCACCAAGCCGCTTGTCCAAGATGCTCGGGCAGATTTTCGGTACCTGTTTGATATAGACGCCCCAAAGCATACTGGGTCGGTGCATAATTTTTTGCCGCCGCCAACTTCAAATAAGAAACGCCGGAATCTATATCCCGCTCCAGTTTTTCCCCTGTTAAATAGAGCTGCGCCAGCTCATAGGCAGCCGCGCCATCTCCCTGTGCGGCCGCTTTTTGATACCATGCCACCGCTTGCGACACGTCCGGAGTGATTACTTCTCCTGCCAAATAGGCTTGTGCCACTTGCATTTGTGCGGCGGCTTGCCCTTGACGGGCTTGAGCCAATGCAGCCTCAAAGGCTTTGCGTTGGGGGCTTTTATATAACACCCCGTACACAATGGCCCCGATAACAGCCGCCGCTACCATGCATCTTAACAAGGTTTTCATGAATTTATTTTACCATGACAAAGGGCATTTCGCCGCCAGCCATATACGTCGGCATGCGGCCATCCCATTTCTCAATGGCTTTCAGTTGTGCTTCCACTTGGCGCAGTTTAATCAAGTTGTCGGATACCACTTCGCGTTGCAAACGCAACGATTTGGCTTCGGCTTCTGCCTGCAAGATTTTCTGCTCGGCTTCTTTTTTCACTTTTTCCACTAAATTGGTCGCACGTTTGGCTTCTTGTTCGGCAATTTGTTTCTCTTCTACGGCTTTCAAAAATTGCGGAGAAAAATCAAAGTCCGTAATGGCGATGTCCGATACAATCACTTGTTTTTCGTTCATTTTAGACTTCAAAATTTCATCTAGTTCCTGCGCCACTTGTACCCGGTTAGAAATTACTGCTTCGGCGGAATATTTTGCTAGTACGGCTTTAGTCCATTCTTCCACCATAGGACGTAACACCGTGTTGGTATAATCCGGGCCTAAGTTGCGATAAATAGAAATAATCGTATCGGGCAGAATGCGGTGGTTAATAGCCAAGGTTAATTTCACCGTCTGCAAGTCTTTTGAAAAAGCTTCTGTTTGGAAAGAATCTTTTTTAATACGCACGGAGAATTTTTCCACTTGGTCCACAAACGGAATTTTGGTATGGATACCTTCCGTATAAGAGTCCACTATTTTACCGAAGCGCAACTTGACTGCTACGCTGCCCGCCGGTACCGTGAAATAAGAACCCAAGGCGATGACCAGAAAGAACCCGAAAATCACCACCCATATTAATCCTATTACTGCTTTTGCTTCATTGCTGACATTTCGCATAATTTCTCCTTGTTAATTTTAACCTAAGTGACGGTGTTTTACTTTCATACGGGCCAAAGCCTGTTTGATTTCCAACTCCGCCAATTCAAAATCAATATCCGCATCTTTGCGGGAAAGAGATTCTTTGGCACGTTTGATTTTTTGTTTTTCTTCTTCCTCATCTATCTCGTCTACCAAATCGGCCCCTTCCGCAAATATATTAACTTCTTCACGCATAATTTCCGCAAAGCCGCCCAAGACGGCAAATTCGTTTTCCGTATCGTTTTCTTTGTAACGCAAAGAACCAAATCCCAGTTGCACCACCATGGGAATATGCCCCGGCAATACTCCCATTTCTCCCGATAAAGTAGGCAATACAACAGACTGTATCGGCAAGTCCTTGAGCAACTGTTTTTGCGGAGTAATTAAATTAAGCGTAAAGGTTTTGGGCATACTTATTCGTCTTTATCCTTGATTTTTTCGTAATTGGCGAGCACATCTTCTATGCCGCCGCACATAAAGAAACAGGACTCCGGAATATGATCGTATTTCCCTTCCACAATCCCTTTGAAAGAAGCGATTGTATCGGCCAATTTAACATATTTTCCGGGACGGCCTGTAAATTGCTCACCCACCGCAAACGGCTGGGATAAAAACTTTTGAATTTTTCTGGCGCGGTTAACGGTATTTTTGTCTTCATCGGACAATTCGTCCATACCCAAGATGGCAATAATATCTTGCAAGTCTTTGTATTTCTGCAAAATACGACGCACTTCCTGTGCCACGTGATAGTGCTCTTCCCCGATGACCCGCGGATCTAAAATGCGGGAGGTAGATTCCAAAGGATCTACGGCCGGATAAATACCTAAACTAGCCAGCGAACGCGACAATACAGAAGTAGCGTCCAAGTGAGAGAAGGTAGCCGCTACACCGGGGTCGGTCAAGTCATCGGCCGGCACATACACGGCCTGAATGGATGTAATAGCACCTTTTTTGGTAGAGGTGATACGCTCCTGTAAATTACCGATTTCGGTATTTAAAGTGGGCTGATACCCTACGGCTGAAGGCATACGCCCCAGCAAGGCAGATACTTCGGAATTTGCCAACACAAAACGGAAAATATTATCCAAGAACAATAATACGTCTTGTCCTTTTTCATCGCGGAAATATTCTGCTTGCGTCAAAGCCGTCAAGGCCACTTTAGCACGAGAGCCGGGAGGTTCATTCATTTGCCCATACACAAGTACAGTTTTATCTAATACAGTGCTTCCGTCGCTAAGTTTAGTTTCTTGCAATTCACCCCACAAATCGTTTCCCTCGCGGCTTCGTTCGCCCACCCCGCCAAAAACAGAACTGCCGTGGTGTTCACGTGCCACGTTGTTAATCAATTCCATAATCAGCACCGTTTTGCCTACACCGGCTCCGCCGAACAGTCCTACCTTTCCGCCCTTCATATACGGAGCAATTAAATCTACCACTTTAATACCTGTTTCAAAAAGTTCCGGAGTAGGATTTTGATCTTGCAAAGAAGGCGGATTACGGTGAATCGGCATTTTTTTGACGGCTTTAATTTCGCCACGGTGATCCTGCGGTTTGCCCAATACATTCATCAGTCTGCCTAAGCAACCCTCGCCTACCGGAACTTGCAACGGACCGCCCGTATCGCGCGCTTGTGCTCCCCGTTGCAAACCGTCCGTGCTCTCCAAGGCCACACAACGCACCATACCGTCCCCTAATTGCTGGGCAACTTCGGCCACAATGACTTGCTTTTCAGACAATTGAATTTCAATAGCATTTCAATCGCCGGCAGTTCTCCACCGTCAAATTGTATATCTACGGCAGCTCCAATTACTTGGCTGACTTTTCCGGTATTCATAATTTATTCTCCGCTTCAAAATTAACCGTTCAAGGCTTCGGCCCCGTTCACGATGTCCAAAATTTCATTGGTAATGCCGGCTTGACGTACTTTGTTGAGTTTTACACCCAACGCTTCGGCCAATTCTCCGGCGTTCTTGCTGGCCGCGTCCATGGCATTCATGGTGGCCGCCAAGTTGGCAGCTTGGCTCTCCAGCAAGATACGATACATATTTGCTTTTATCAGGCGAGGAACTAATGCGTGGAATATTTCCTTAATACTGGGCTCAAATAAAAATTCCGTTTGATCCTCTTTTTCCTGTACCATCGGCCAAGCAGCAAAAGGCAACATCGTTGACTGCACCAGCTGTTGGCTTCCCATCGATTTGAAATCATTGTACAGCAAAGTTACGGAAGACAAATTCTGTTCAAAATACTCTTTCAAAACAGCCTCTCCCAATAACTCCGCATGGGCATAAGTAACCTTTGGAAAAATCCCTACGCTACTATAGACAATATGGATATTTTCCCGTCGGAAACGACTGATAAAATCTTTGCCTTTTTTACCGATACAAAACACAAAAACATCTTGTTCTTGATGTTCTTTTAAGAAGGCAACCGCCGCGCGTAAAATCACCGCGTTAAAAGAACCTGCCAGTCCTTTGTCACCGGTAATAACGATTAAGCCCAATCTGTTGGGATCTGCGGTTTTGTTGACTAACAAACGAGAAGCCCAACTCTCTTTCACGTCTTCCTGCTCCGGTAACGCCAGTACTTCTTGTTTCAAATCCCCCACCATCTCCAGCATTTTTTTAGCAAACGGACGAGCCTGTTCCATCGCTTGTTGCGCTTTACGAATGCGCGCGCTGGAAATCATCTTCATGGTTTGCATGATTTGCTGGGTAGAGCGAATGGCCTTGATATTTTGGCGTATATCGCGCAACGATTCCATAACAATCCTTAATTTTCTTTTTTACCTTCCAAAATAGCCACATAATCTGCGATGGCTGCTTCTAGAGTAAAGTCGGGCGTATAGCCTGTTTTCTCTTTGGCAAGACTCATATCGGCTTCTGTTTTGTTTTGGAAGAACGGATACGGATTATCGATATATTCCGGTTCCAAATTCGTACCCAGTTCATGATTTAAGCAATTAATAATGTCATTATAACTGCGGGCAATCCCCGTGGCAGCATTGAGTACACAAGTTTCTTTGCCGTTTTTCATGGCGCATAAATTGGCTTTGACAATATCTTTTACGTACACAAAATCACGCATTTGTTCGCCGTTTTTAAACACGCGCGGGCGTTTGCCTTCTTTCATTTGTTTATACAACTGATACACCATGCTGGCCATTTTGCCCTTGTAATATTCCCCCGGGCCAAACACATTAAAATAACGCAAACCGATGATCTTCATATCTTGGTGGTCTTGCGAAAATTTGCGTGCCAAATTATCATCAATGACTTTCGAAAAACCATACACATTTTCCGGATGGGTCGGTTGCGTTTCTTTCATCGGCACCGCTCCGTTACCATAGGTGGCGGCAGAGGAAGCATAAACTACTTTGCGGATTTCATTTTCAGCCGCATAATTCAAAATATTGCGAAATGCCTCTACATTCTGGCGCATCATTTCGAGTTGGTCCATCACGGTAGTATCGGTAATAGCTGCCTCGTGGAAAATACCGTCATAATAATCCGGCTCCGGCAATTCTTCAAACAAATTAATTCCGTACACATCGCCCTTAAAACCAATTAAATTTTTGAAATGGCCATTGTGCTTAAAATCGTCCACTACGGTTACTTCGTGGCCTTGTGCCTCCAAAGTTTTGGCAATATTACTGCCGATAAAGCCAGCACCGCCGGTTACTAAATATTTTTTCTTATCCATAAATATCTCCTATTTATTGCCTTTGAAAATTTCTTGGAACTTTGTCAACGCATCATCTATTTGAACCGTTAAATCATCGGTCAATTCGCTTGCTGTATCCAGTGCGTCCATGAGCTCTTTCTGTTGTGCGTCTGCCCATGCTAACAGTTGTTTTTCATATGCACGGACATTTTCAACTGCCACACTATCGGTATATCCGTGCACGCCTGCATACAATACCAAGATTTGCTGACTTAGACGCATGGGTTGATATTGGTCTTGCTTTAGCAGTTCGCTCATGCGTTTGCCGCGTTCGATTTGGCGTTGGGATTCTTTGTCTAGTTCAGAACCAAACTGCGCAAACCCGGCCAGCTCTTGATATTGTGACATATCTACGCGCAATGTACCTGCCACTTTGCGCATGGTTTTGCGTTGAGCCGAACCGCCCACGCGGGAAACAGATAACCCCACATTAATAGCCGGTTTGGTACCGCTTAAAAACAAACTGCTTTCCAAATAAATTTGTCCGTCCGTAATAGAAATTACGTTAGTCGGAATATAGGCAGAAACGTCATTGGCCTGCGTTTCAATAATAGGCAGTGCCGTCAAGGAGCCGCCGCCGTTTTCTTGCGATAATTTGCACGCACGTTCTAACAGGCGGGAATGCAAATAAAAGACGTCTCCGGGGTATGCTTCGCGGCCGGGAGGACGGCGCAGCAGCAAAGACATTTGACGATACGCCTGTGCATGTTTAGACAAATCATCATACACAATCAGCACATCTTTGCCTTTCCACATAAAATATTCCCCGATTGCACATCCGGCATAGGGAGCAATGTATAAGAGAGAAGCCGGATCTGCCGCCGTAGCAGCTACCACGGTGGTATATTCCATCGCTCCGAAATCTTGCAAGGTTTTCACCACTTGTGCAACGGTACTGTTTTTCTGTCCGACAGCAACGTAAATACATAAACAACGTTGCTCTTTTGGCAAATTCTTTTGGTTGATAATAGCATCAATAGCAATAGCTGTTTTACCGGTTTGACGGTCTCCGATGATTAGTTCGCGCTGTCCTTTACCAATAGGCACCAAGGCATCTACCGCCTTCAAGCCGGTTTGCAAAGGTTGTTTTACCGGTTGGCGCTCTACGATACCCGGAGCAACAATATCCAGCGGCATATTTTTTTCTGACGGGATTTCTCCTTTACCGTCTAACGGACGCCCTAACGGATCTACTACCCGTCCGATGATTTGTTCGCCTACCGGGATGCTGATAACTTCCCCGGTGCGTTTCACGGTAGCACCCTCTTGTACCTGATCGTCCGGCCCCATTAATACGCAGCCGACGTTATCATATTCCAGGTTCATGGCCATGCCTTTAATGCCGTGGCCAAAATCCACCAGCTCAGATGCTTTCACCTCTTTGAGCCCGTACACACGCGCAATACCGTCACCCACCTGAATGACAGTACCTACTTCACTCAGATCTGCCCGTGTATCAAAATTTTTTATTTTTTCTTCAATAATATTGGTTATTTCTTCCGGTCTTATCGCCATAATCGCACCGTAATTATCTGGTTAATTCTTCTTGCAATTTTTCAAAACGTCCCTGTACAGAACCGTCTAACAACGTATCTCCCATACGCACCCGCAAACCACCTAAAAGTTCCGGTTTGACGGCAAATTGGCCTTGAATTGTTTTGCCGGTGAATTTTCCTAACGTCTGTTCCACCCGCTCTTGTTGGGCTTTGCTTAGTTCAAAGGCTGTTTCCACATGGGCCCGCATTACACCCATGCGCTCGTCTAATAGTTGCTGGGTTTGCGACACACAGGCCGCTAATAAATAATATCGCTTCGCCTCCAGCAACGTCTCAATAAACTGCGCCGCTATCCGCTCCGTTACTACCTCTGAAACAAATTCTTTTTTCTGTTTCAATGGAACCGACGGATCCTGCATATAACCGGCAGCACGCTCCAGTAGCGCAGCGGCTTGTGCCAAATTTTTACACACGAAAGCCGCCTGTTCTGCATCAGGACTTAGTGCATCCAATGCGCGGGCATAACGACGAGCTAAAATGCGGTCTGTACTTTTCATATCTTTATACGCGGGAGCTAATATCGTTTAATACTTGCTCCACCAGTTGCTCCGAAGCAGAAGCATTGAGTTGTTGTTGCGTCAAACGTTGCGCTGCCAGTAATGCCGTGCGGGCAATCTGGGTACGCGCCTCTTTCAACGCTTTTTCCTTTTCCGCTTCTATCTGTTCTTTTGCCTGAGCTAATAAATGCGCCGCTTGTTCTTGCGTTTGCGCCAATAATTGCTCTTTTTGAGTGTTGCCGATGGCCACCGCTTCTTGGATTTTTTGAGCGGCTTGCTGCGAAATATGTTGCAACTTTTCATCTAGGGCTTGTTTGAGTTGCTCAGCTTCCGCACGTGCCTGAGCCGCCGCCGTTTGATTATCCGCAATTTGCTTTTCACGGCGATCCAAAGCCGCTATCAGGCCTTTCCATGCCAGCTTATGCAATAACCACACCAGTAGCAAAAAATTGACAACTGTTAGCGCCAAAACCCCAAAATCTGGATTTAATAATTGATCCATATCCCCTGCCTATTGGGCAATTACATGACCATGGTTAATAAACAAATGACCAGACCCAACATCGCGGCCCCTTCCAACAAAGCGGCGATAATAATCATGGTCGTGCGGATGCTGTTACCGGCTTCCGGTTGACGGGCCGTTCCTTCCAAGGCCGCAGTACCGATTTTACCCAGTCCCAATCCGGCTCCGATTACCGTTAGTCCGGCTCCGATACCGGCCGCGATAAATTTCAATGCAGTAAGTTCCATACGTTTCTCTCCTTTTGCGGTTTCCCGCGTAAATTAATGCGAATGAATCACAAGTCCAACATAAATTGACGTCAGTAGCGTAAATACATACGCCTGTAAAAATGCTACCAACAATTCCAAAAACGTCATAAAAATCTCAAGGCCCATCGCAGGGATGGCCGAGCCGACGCCGGCTATTTTGCTCATTTGTCCGATGATAAAAACGATTAACAATAAGCTAAGCAACACCATATGCCCCGAAAGCATATTGGCAAACAAACGAATAGCCAACACGCAAACACGAATGAGTAAGCTGATTACTTCCAGCGGGAAAATAAGCGGCACGAGCCACCACGGTGTCCCGCCGGGGACAAAGGTTTTAATAAAACCGACCGGCCCGTGAAATTTAATACCGCAATATACAATTAACGCGCCGGAACAAAGGGCCAGTCCTCCCGTTACCGAAATGTTAGAAGTAATGGTTTTGACTTCCGGAATTAAGCCGGCTAAATTAGAAAATAAAATAAACAGGAAAAGTGTGCAAAAGTAAGACAAAAAGGTTTTCCCTTCCACGCCCATACCGGGGATGACAATACCGTCGCGCATAAAACCCACATACTCTTCCCCAGCGGTACGCATTAGGCGGGCAAACACGCTCTTCCCCTGGCGGGACAACAACCATCCCGTTAGCAAAAGGATGATACTAATGCAAAACATGGTAACAGTATGCGCCGTCAAAGGTAGATGAATCGTACCTAACATGACCCCAAAATCGTGGTCCAAAATATGATGCGCAATCGTTTGAGATACTTCCATGTATTAAGATCCTTTCCGTTTGTCTTGTGTGGCTAGGCGGCGCGCTTCTTTGATGACGATATACATCCCCAGCGCAAAGCCCAGTAGCACTCCTGCTAAAATCCCCCACGGAGTAGTCTGCCAATGTTTATCGGCCCAAAAGCCGCCCGCTGTGCCTAGTGCCACCGCAGTGGCAAATTCTAAACCAAGGGTAGTAATGGCAACAGTATCTTGTGCGTTAAACGGCCCCATACGCATGACAAATCTCCTCTCGCAACAGGGGATACTTATATTATAAAAAAAATCCGCCAAAAATGCAGGGGATGTTTTAGGGGAGAAAAATTAATAATACGCAATTATAGGATCGAAGATGATATATTTTCTATAAGTCTTTACATCCTATACATCCGACAGAAATCTTTTGTACACGTCCCATTTCCTATATACACCCCTTCCGTTTTGCACAATTGATTATATTTGTCCGTTGAATTCTCCGTAAAAGCCCAACAGACTGTCTCCGGAAAACTTCCCACAAAGTAATGTACATATCCATTCTGTAACGTTTGCGTATTTTCACAATGTACACGACCATAACTCGTACCAATCTCTGCTCGGCAATATCCCCATGGATAGGAACACTGATTCTTACTCTGATTTAGAGTGCAACCGCTGGGAAGCATGTCTAAAGCCGTCATATCGTTGGTATAGGTTCCATTGGCCATAAAATATATTTTTTCTGCCTGATACAAGGCGTCTGTAGCTGCTTTCAATGTTGCAAACCGACTGCGCATGACTGCCTTTTCATACTGCGGCAAGGCAATCGCAGACAAAATGCCGATAATTAACACAACTACTAACAATTCAATGAGCGTAAATGCTTTTTTCATACATCTTCCTGTGATAATTTTCTTAAATGATACTAAAAAATAATTGGCAAGCGTTTTCTTTTCCTCCATAAGAAAAGGACGCCTCGCAATAATAAGACAGGATACCATAAAAAAACGCAAGACAAAAATGCCTTGCGTTTTTTGGAGAATAGAATTATTTACATCTGATAGGTAAAAATTTTGCTTTCAAAGGGTTTGAGTTCTATTTCAAATCCCTGTTGACCCATTTCCGGTGAGTAGGCTATCTCCGTCTCGGAAAATTCCTCACGTACATTGCCGGCCGCGGGATTAATTTTAAATTTCACTCTTCCTTTGGCAGGTCGATCACTGTAATTAATCAGTACCATAGATACCGTATTCATTTGTTTCCAAGTCCAGCTCAAAATGTTGCGGTTTGTTTCATCTTCTTCGGAAACAGGCATTACATCAAACAAAGCCCATTGCCCGCCGTGGAAAGTAGGTTGATTGGCAATTTTGAGCAATTTGTCATAGTAATTGCGAATCGAAATATCTTCCGCAAAATCATCCTGCACATATTGAATGGGTAAGCGGCGGGTGCGCCCCATCAGCTGAAACAAATAGATCATACGTGCACCGGGCAAGGTGGCAATCAAGGTGCTGGCCGCCAAAGATTTTTCCCGGCCGAAGGCCTGTATACATTCTTCTTCGTCGTGGTTAGTGGTAAAGCGGATCGAACGCATCTGAAATAAATGTTCGGCGCGCAAATGGCCTTTAATATCTTCCGGATTAGAAAAGCGTAAGCGGTCATAGAGCACTTTATCGTACGTATAATCAAAACCCAATTGCTGTATTTCCCACTCCAGTCCCCAATATACTTCGGCGATAAATGTAAAATCCGGATATTGTTGATGCACCGCTTCCAACGCGCAGGACCAAAATTCTTCTTTGGGCAAATTCCCGCCGATAAATTCCCACCATGTATCCCGATGTACTTTATTAAGCCCGAGCATGGCCATATCGCAACGGACCCCATCGCACAAGCTGGCTACGTGCAACAGATTTTGCAACATTACTTTTTTCGTTTCGGGATTAAAATAATTGAGTTGGGCCGTATCTGTCCACGGAGCAAAATAGGGGTCGCGCCCGTGGGCAATCCACACTCCGTTTTGATTTTGGAAAAACCAATCTTTGTGATTGTTCGGCTCGTGCGTGCCGGTATTGATATACAAATCGGGTGCTTCGGTTACCATCGGGCAATCTATCGCCGTATGATTATGCACAAAATCAAGCAGCAACGAAATACCCATGGCATTTAGTTTTGCGCGCAATTGTTTTAAACTATCTTCTCCGCCTAAATCTTCCGCCGGTTCATAAGCATATACAGCGTACGGAGAAGCCATAATGTGATCTACGGAAAAATCCGGTTTTACCGCGCGAATTTGCGCTTGGATATCCGCGTTCTGACGGGCGATTTCGGTAGCTTTAGGGCTTTGTTTCCACACGCCCATCAACCACACAGCATCAAAACCGCGGTCCTTAAACAATTGCCAATACTCATCGGGAATTTCATGCAACAAAAATGTCCGCCCGTGTTTGGCCGCCAAACGACTCAACCAAGCGCGTGTGTTGATTTCTAAGATGTGTGGATTGGTTCGCATGAAAATCTCCCTAGGTAAGTTATACCACTTTTAAGACGGGTTTGTAAAGAAATTTTTATGGGTTATATAACGAACGCCGGTACTGATTTCTCAGCACCGGCGCGGAGTACGAATATGAAAACTCTGTTAGGCTTCTGCCGGAGTTTCTTCCTCGTCTTTAATTACCGGAGCAATACGGGCAATCTTATCGCCTTCCTCTAAACGTACCAAACGTACGCCTTGTGCATTGCGTCCTACGGAGCGAATTTCTTCACAGCGGGTGCGGATGGTCATGCCTTTTTCCGTTACCACCATTAAGTCTTTGCTCTCGTCTACCAGTTTAATACCGACGACCGCACCGTTGCGTTCGCTGGTCTTAATGGTAATCACACCCATACCACCACGGTGTTGACGTTTATATTCGCTAAACGCGGTGCGTTTTCCGTAGCCGTTTTCACAAACCGACAATACATCGGGTTGTTCACCGTCCGTCGGGGCTTGTTCCATACCCACCACTTCGTCGCCTTTGGCCAGCGAAATGGCACGCACACCCTTGGCCGGGCGGCCCATGGAGCGCACTTCATTTTCATCAAAGCGGATGGATTTACCGTGCTTGGTAGCAATGGCAATATCACTCTTACCAAATGTCATTTGCACGCTAATTAGCACGTCGCCTTCTTCCAGTCCGATGGCAATAATACCGCTGCGGCGGATATTGGCAAATTCACCCAGTTCCACACGTTTAATACTGCCCATGCGGGTGCACATGGTCAAAAAGGCCGTTTCGCCTTCGTGTTTCTTGGGATTGAAATCTTCAATCGGTAAGGCAGAGGTTACTTTTTCTTCTCCGTTGAGTTGCAATAAATTGACCAAGGCTTTACCTTTGGACATGCGGTTGCCTTCGGGAATTTCAAAGGCGCGCAACGCAAACACGCGGCCGCGGTTAGTGAACATTAATACGGTAGCGTGAGAAGACATAATGAACAAATGTTCCATAAAGTCTTCTTCTTTTGTTTTGCTGCCAATAATTCCTTTTCCGCCGCGGTTTTGGCTCTTGTAGGTAGAGAGCGGAATGCGTTTGGCATAGCCGTCATTGGAAATGGTAATAACGACATCTTCCTTCTCAATGAAATCTTCCATAGAGAAGTCCGTCATATCCGGTCCGATTTCGGTGCGGCGCGGATCTCCATAGTTTTTCTTGAGTTCGGCCAGTTCGTTGACGATAATGTCCAAGATTTTTTGCGGGTCAGCCAAAATACCTTGCAATTCGGCAATGAGTTTCAAAAGTTCTTTTTGCTCTTGCTCAATGGCCGCGCTGGACAACTGTGTCAGTTGGTGTAAGCGCATATCCAAAATGGCTTGGGCTTGTACTTCCGACAAGGTAAATTTATTCATCAATGCCACTTTGGCCGTCGGTACATCAGCGCTGTTGCGGATAATGGTAACTACTTCATCCATATTGGCAATGGCAATAAGCAACCCGGACAAAATATGCTCGCGGCGCACCGCTTTATTCAAATCAAATTTCGTGCGGTTGGTAACCACTTCTTGGCGGTGTTTGACATAGCATTTCATGACGTCTTTGATAGACAACACGCGCGGGCGGCCGTCCACAATGGCCAGCATATTGACCGGGAAAGAGGTTTGCAACTGGGTATGTTTATAGAGGTGGTTGAGCACCACTTGAGCATTGCCGTCGCGTTTAATTTCAATCACCAAGCGCATACCGCGGCGATCCGACTCGTCGCGAATATCGGCAATATCGGTAATCTTTTTATCGCGCACTAAACCGACAATGGTTTCAATGAGTGAGGTCTTATTGACCATGTACGGAATTTCGGTAACGATAATGGCTTCGCGTCCGCCTTTTCTTTCTTCAATCTCCGTCTTGGCTTGCACTTTTACACTACCGTGTCCGGTTTCAAAATACTCATAAATACCGCGCGTTCCGCGGATGATAGCACCCGTCGGGAAATCGGGCCCTTTGATGATTTTCATCATTTCTTTTACGGTAATGGCCGGGTTTTTAATATAAGCGATAATACCGTCGCACACTTCCCCTAAATTGTGGGTCGGAATGTTGGTCGCCATACCTACGGCAATACCGGATGAACCGTTGACCAAAAGGGCCGGGAATTTGGCCGGTAGTACGGACGGTTCCATCAAAGAGCCGTCATAGTTAGGAATCATTTTGACGGTATCTTTGTCTAAATCGTTAAGCAGCTCATCGGATACTTTGGCCAAGCGGCATTCGGTATAACGCATGGCGGCGGCAGAATCTCCGTCAATAGAACCGAAGTTTCCCTGTCCGTCCACTAACGGCTGGCGGATGGAAAAATCTTGCGCCAAACGTACTAATGTGTCATATACAGCGGTATCGCCGTGCGGGTGATATTTACCGAGCACATCCCCTACCACACGGGCTGATTTCTTATAGGGTTTATTGTATTTCAAACCCATTTCGTTCATGGAATATAATACACGGCGGTGTACCGGTTTTAAGCCGTCGCGTACGTCGGGTAGAGCACGCCCGACGATTACGCTCATCGCGTAGTCAATATAATACGAACGCATTTCATGGGCAATATCACGTTGTTGGATGTTGCCAAATAAATCCACATTATTTTGTTGCGGTTCTTGTACCGTTCCAGTTAGTTCTTCACTCATGGTTTATAAACTCCTGTTAAATCGTGGGACTAAATGTCCAAATTCTTTACCTCTAAGGCGTGCGATTGAATAAAATCGCGGCGGGGTTCTACTTTGTCCCCCATTAGCATCGTAAACGCATGTTCCGTATCGGTTACGTCATTAATCTTGACTTGGATCAATTTGCGTTTGGCCGGGTCCATGGTGGTTTCCCACAATTGTTCTGGGTTCATTTCCCCCAGACCTTTATAGCGCTGAATAGAGGCACCGCTGGCAGCCGCATCTTTGACTGCTTTTAACAATTCGGCCAAACTAAATACGAGCACGTCTGTCTTGCCACTATTGACGGTAAATAAGGGATGTACACGTTCCTTTTCATTTTCCACTTTCGGATATTGAGCAAAGGTAAAGCCGAAGTTTTCTAATTTCTTTTCACAGGCCAGTAATTTACCAAACTCAAACAAACTTTGGTGTTCGGGCTGCAGGGCCTCTTCATCTAAGGATTCCGCATCCACCCCATCTGCCATCAGTTCTTCTTTCTTTTCTAAGACATATTCTTCGGCATAAGCACGGTATTCGGATTCATCAAAGAAATACTTAAATCCACCGCTGGTGAGCGGAATGCGATATACCGGCACACGGCCTTCCGCCAAAAAGGCTTGGAAATCTTTGAGCGTAATATTTTTGACTTCTAACATAGCCAACACTTCCTCGATATCACGCAATACCTTGAGCATATCGGCCAATTTTTTACCTTCTAATTTTACGCCGTCTTTTCCGGTAACGGTTACGGTAGAAAGACCTTCTTTCATCAACCATTGTTGCATTTGTTCTTCGGTCTGCAAATACTGCTCTACTTTTCCTTTTTTCACTTTATAGAGAGGAGGTTGTGCCAAATAAACGTGACCTTGTTCAATCAGCGGACGCAATTGGCGGTAGAAGAAGGTTAAGAGCAGCGTGGAAATATGTTGTCCGTCCACGTCAGCATCAGCCATCAAAATAATTTTGTGGTAGCGCAGTTTAGAAATATCAAAACCGCCTTCGCCTTCGCCTACGCCCGTACCAACGGCTGCAATTAAATCACGCACGGTATCGCTGGACAAAATTTTCACCAGCGGGGCTTTTTCTACGTTCAAAATTTTGCCGCGCAACGGCAAAATCGCCTGAAATACACGGTCACGCCCTTGTTTAGCAGAACCACCGGCAGAGTCTCCTTCTACGAGGAAAATTTCGCATTTGCTGCTGTCGCGCTCTTGGCAATCGGCTAGTTTACCGGGCAGTCCGCCGCCTTCAAAAGCCCCTTTGCGCCGAGTTAAATCACGCGCTTTACGGGCCGCTTCACGCGCTTGAGCCGCATTCATACATTTTTCACAAATGGCGCGCGCGGTTTTGGGGTTTTCTTCAAAGAAAGTAGATAACGTCTCCGTTACCATCGAGCGGACAATACCTTCAATTTCGGAGTTACCCAACTTGGTTTTGGTCTGCCCTTCAAATTGCGGATGCGGAATTTTAACAGATAATACCGCAGCCAACCCTTCTTTAATATCATCCCCGCTAACGGATAAATCTTTGTGTTGTTTAGCTAAATTATTATTTTTGATATATTCGTTAATCAAACGGGTTAAAGAAGAGCGGAAACCGGAGAGGTGTGTACCGCCTTCAATAGTGTTAATGTTATTAACAAAGGAGAACACGTTTTCACTATATCCTTCGTTGTATTGAATAGCGAAAGAAATATAATTATCTCCGACGGTTTTGCTCAAATAAATCGGTTCGGGATTGATGACCGTTTTATTGGTATTTAAGTATTTAGCAAACTGGGAAATACCGCCTTCAAAATGGAAGGTAACGCTTTTAGCTTCTTCACCGCGTTCGTCGGTAAATAAAATTTTCACACCGGCATTTAAAAAAGCCAGTTCGCGCAAGCGATTGGCAATGGTTTCATATACAAAAGACACATCCCCAAAAATTTCTTTATCGGCTGTAAAGGTAACTTTAGTACCGTGTTCATTGGTTGTACCTATTTCTTCCACGTCTGTTACGGCTTTACCGCGTTTATATTGTTGACGATAAATTTTTCCATTCTTTTTAACTTGTACTTCCGTGCTTTCAGACAAAGCGTTCACACAAGATACACCCACCCCATGCAAACCGCCGGACACTTTATAAGCACCGCTGTCAAATTTACCACCGGCATGTAATACGGTCATTACTACTTCCAAAGCACTTTTCTTGCGTAATTTAGGATCTTTTGCGCCCGTCATTAAATCTACCGGAATACCACGTCCGTCGTCTTCTACAGAACAAGTCATATTGTCTTTGATAACGACTTTAATGGTGGTAGCACCGCCGGCCAAAATTTCGTCTACAGAGTTATCTACTACCTCATATACTAAGTGATGCAAGCCCGGCAGTCCGGTTGAACCGATATACATAGCAGGACGTTTACGGACAGCTTCTAATCCTTCTAAAACTTGAATTTTAGAGGAATCATAATTTTTCTTTTCTTCTTCACTCATGCGTGTCTCCTAAATCACTGACAATTTCTATTTTTTTAATCCACGGTTTATCAAAATATTTATTTAGTTCGTTGATTAATGTTTCTTTTTTTACTGTTAATTCATTTTTAGCAACGGCTAATTGTACCGCAACATATAGTACATTTCCTTTAACAGCTTTTAGTTTCCAAAAACGTTGTTTTGTTCCTATTAATTTATTCCATACATGATCTAACACCATTAAACGGTTTAATTGATTATTTAACCGATTAAATTTTCCGTTTAATTCCGCAGGCTTTTTCCAAATTTCACGCGGTTTAGATCCAAATTTCACTTAAATTCTCACCGGCATAATTACATATTTTAAGTCAGCCTTTTCTACAGGTTCAATCAGTACCGGCTGAGAAGAATTAATGAAAGAAAAAGATACTTTTTCGGTTCCCACATTTTTCAGTACATCAATAATGTATTGAGGATTAAAAGCGCAGTCGAACGGCTCTTGTGTATAGTTAATAGGTAATTCGTCTGTAAATTCCATATTCTGAGAAGTAGAAGAAATAGTCATACTATTCTCTTCCATATGAAATTTTACAGTACTGCCAAATTCTCCAGAGCACAAAGCAGCCCGACGGGTAGATGCCAATAATTCTTTGGTAAAAACTTCAAAAGAAATATTTTTCTTGGTAGGAATTACTTGTTTGTAGTTCGGAAAATTTCCTTCAATTAATCGAGAAATAAAAGTGGTTTCTTTGATTTCAAAACTAACTTGGTTAGAAGCCACATTTACTTTAATTTGGGTATCTTTATCCGGCTTAGCTAAGGAAATAAAACGTACTACTTCATTTAAGATTTTAGTTGGAATAATAATTTTAAATTCGCCGCTGTCGGGTAAAGCCGGATGAGAAGCAACTGCTAAACGGCCTCCGTCTGTAGCTACAATTTCAAATTGTTCTTTGGTATTATTCCATAATAAACCATTTAAAATATAGCGGGTTTCTTGAGTCGAAGCAGAAAAGGCCGTTTTATCTACCATCGTTTGTAAAGATAAAGGGCTTAATACTAAACTGCCTGTTTTCTCAATTTCCGGAATAGCGGGATATTCGGATTTAGGGGTACCAATCACCCAAAATTTACTTTTACCTGATTTAATATGAAATTTATTATTTTCCCCGGTATATAAATTAATTTCTTTTCCGTCCGGTAGATTTTTAATAATATCGGAGAATTCTTTCATCGGTACAGTTAAACTACCTTCTTCTTCCACTTCAGCCGTAATATAGTGAACAGTAGCCATTTCCATATCTGTACGAACTAATTTTACTTTAGATCCCTGTGTTTCCATTAAAAAATTATGCAAGATAGGCAGCGTAGTACGGGAAGAGGTGCCCGAAGAAATAACTTGAATACCTTCTAACAGCGTTTCTTTAGTTATATTTATTTTCATAGATTATCCTATTTATTATATGTCCTGTTAATTCTGTTAATTTTGTGTACTGCCCAATACAAATTTTAAGGAATGATTGTTTATACTTATTCTTTTTTATTCACACTATAAACATTTACTTTGTTTATACACAGTTTTGTGAAAGTTATAAAAAAATCATCCTCTTTTTTTAATGATTATCCACAGATTTCATATCGCTGATCATTTGATTGATTTCAGCGGCAAAAAACGGATCATTTTGAATTTTCTCTTTTACCAAATCTCGTGCATGTACGACGGTACTATGATCTCTCTTAAATTCTCGTCCTATTTCCGGTAGAGACATATCCGTCAGTTCTGTACATAAGAACATCGCTATTTGGCGCGGCCATGCAACAGATTGTGTTTTTCGTTTAGATTCAAAATCATCTATACTTATTTTGAAATGTTTTCCCACTATTTTTTTAATGGTTTCTACGTTAATGGCCATACGTTTTTCTTCTTGAATTAAAATATCGGCCAGTAGTTCGCGTGCAATCGCAATGGTAGGAATTACATTATGGGTACTGCAGTAAGAAACTAATTTATAAAAAGCACCTTCCAGTTCCCGAATATTAGTTTGAATGCCTTCGGCAATAAAAGCAATTACATCATCGCCAATATCAAAATGAATAGTATCTCTTTTTTGACGTAAAATAGCAATACGGGTTTCTAAATACGGTTTTTTAATTTCACAAGAAGGACCCGATAATAAACGAGAAGATAAACGTTCGTCTAAATCTAATTGTTGTGGCGTACGATCCGAAGCTAACACGATTTGTTTTCCGCTTTCAAATAAAGCATTAAAGGTATAGAAAAATTCTTGTACGCTTACTTTGTCTGATTTTCCGGCTACAAATTGAATATCATCCATTAGCAGACAGTCCAGTGAACGGTATTTCCGACGGAAAGCTTCCATAGATTGAGTCGGAATAGCTTCTACATATTCTGCCACAAATTCTTCGGCTGCCATATATAATACCTTGGCATTGGGATTATTTTGACAAATTTGGTTTCCGATAGCATGCAATAAGTGGGTTTTTCCAAGTCCCGGAGTTGAATAAATAAATAAAGGATTATGAGAGCGATCTCCTACCTGGTTAGCCACCGCTTGTGCAATTTTGTACGCAAAACGGTTTGAAGGAGATTCAATAAAATTATCAAACCGGAAAGCTTCGTTTAAGCGGGACGGAAAAGGATTTTTCTTAATAACAGGAGCCGGCGCAGGCGTGTCTATCGTCGTTGCGGCGTCTAACACAGACTGCACAGGGTCTTTAATTTCTTGGATTACGTATGAAACGGTAATAGCCAATCCTTGATGTTTCAAGAAAGCATCTTGAATGATATGTTCGTAACGGGATTGAATTGTTTTTTGCCAAAATTGATTTGGAATTTGTATAGTAAGTATGTTATCGTTCAGCTGAAAAACAGCTGGCCGCAACCACATATCATAGGTATCTTTTCCTAAAATTGTTTCTAATTCTTTGAAAATAGGGGCGAGTTTTTCGCTAGAAGCAAGTATATCCACAGCAATATTCCACCATAAATAAGGATATAAGTATCATATCAATTCTAAAAGAGATAGTCAACCTTAAAAACGTTTGATTTGCTTTTAATGCTGAAAAATTGCGGTCAATTTTAATTTTCTAAAAAAATAGCCAGTATCCTATGTAATTTTATGAAAAATGTTTATTTTAAGGAATTTTAAGCATTAAAATATAAAAACGGAGTTATCCACAGGTGTGCTTTCTAATTAATTTTAAGGATTGAGCAAAGATTATAGGCTCATTTATAATAAGAAAAAGGTATAATAAGCTAAATCTGTCAAAAAGGGGTCTAATATGGCTAAATTACATGATATTTATAAATGCAAAGTTTGCGGACAAATGATAGAGGTAGTACACGAAGGTGCCGGAGCATTAATTTGCTGTGGTCAGCCCATGCAACATCAGGCAGCAGGCACTACGGACGGCGCGGCTGAAAAACATGTGCCGGTCATTGAAAAAATTGAAGGCGGTTATAAAGTAAAAGTGGGTAGCGTAGCCCACCCGATGATAGACGTGCATTGGATAGAATTTATTGAACTGATTTGTGAAAAATGCGGTAAAGTACAACGCAAATACTTAAAACCGGGCGACGCGCCGGAAGCTGTTTTTAAGACGGATGCGCAACAAGTTACCGCCAGAGAATATTGTAATATACATGGCCTATGGGAGGCCAAAAATTAAGTACCGGGAGAAAATATGCAAGCCGTTAAAATTTCTGACAAAGTATATTGGGTAGGAGCTATTGATTGGAATATTCGGGATTTTCATGGTTATTCCACGACGCGCGGTACGACGTACAATGCTTTTTTGATTTTAAGCGAAAAGCCTACCTTGATTGATACAGTTAAAAAAGAATTTTTTCCGGAAATGATGGCACGTATTTCCAGTGTAATAGATCCGAAAAAAATTGAAATTATTATTTCAAATCACGCGGAGATGGATCACTCGGGCGCTTTGCCTCAAACGGTGGCTGCCGTAGCGCCACAGGTGATTTATGCTTCCGACATGGGCGTGAAAAATTTACAAGCGCAATTACACCCCTCTTTTGAAATAAAAGCGGTAAAAACCGGCGATAAAATAGATGTCGGCGGCGACACGATTTCTTTTGTGGAAGCACGTATGCTGCACTGGCCCGATAGTATGTTTTCTTATTTGGAAAAGGAAAACGTACTGTTCACCAACGATGTATTTGGTATGCATTTAGCTACCAGCAAATTATTTGACGACGAGAATGATGAACACACGTGGCTCTATGAAGCAGAAAAATACTATGCCAATATCGTACTGCCTTATTCCGATATCGTGTTGCGTTTCTTAGACACAGTAAAAAAATTGAATTTATCTCCGAAGATGATTGCACCGGACCATGGATTTATTTGGCGTAAAAATCCGGCCAAAATTATTGATTTATATGCCAAATGGGCGACCCAAGCCCCTACCAATAAGGCCGTGGTCGTTTATGACACCATGTGGGGCAGTACAGAAAAAATGGCCGCGTACGTGGCTGACGGACTGCGCCAAGGCGGCACGGAAGTAAAAGTAATGTCTATGCACGCCTGTCACCGCAGCGAAGTGATGAAAGAATTATTAGACAGCAGTGCGTTATTAATAGGGGCTCCGGTTCTAAACTCGGAAATTTTTCCGGCTATGGCAGACGTATTATGCTATGCAAAAGGTCTTAAGAAAAAACATTTAATCGGCGGAGCTTTTGGTTCTTACGGATGGAATCCGGCTCCGGTAAATGCGTTGGCAGAGTGGCTGAAATCGGCCCAGATAGAACAAGTGGCTCCGGTGGTCACTTCTAAATTTGCCCCGACGGAAGAAATTTTGAAAGCCTGCACGGAACTGGGCAAAACAGTCAGTCAAAAATTAACAGAAAAATTAAAATAATATGGCGAAAACTTCTTTAGCAGACGGATTGTCTTTTATTACGTACGGTTTATATATTGTGACTACCCATTGGCAAGGTAAAGACAATGGACTAATCGTCAATACGGCCTTTCAAGTAACGGCCGAGCCGGCACGCGTGGCCATTTCCGTCAATAAAGGCAGTTTAACACATGATTTGATTTTGCAGAGCCGTGTTTTTGCGGCGATGCCGTTGGAGCAAAAAACAGATTTACCTTTTATCGGGCGGTTTGGTTTTCGCACCGGACGTACCTTCGATAAAATGGCCGGCCTCTCTATCAAAAGGGGTTCTTTGGGAACGCCGATTGTGCTTGATCATACGCTGAGTTTCTTAGAAGTGGCGGTGGATCAGGTAATAGATGAGGGGACGCACACGCTGTTTATTGGAGAGGTCAAAGACGGCGGTTGTATGCATCCGCGCAGCGACGAGCCGTTGACCTATGAGTATTATCATACGGTGATTAAAGGTAAAACGCCCAAAGGGGCAACGCATAGTTAAATTCCCTACTTTTTCTCATTGCAGAAAAAGTAGGCAAAAAGGCTAGCGAATAACGAAAGAAAAAATTAAATTTCCGGATAACCGGACAACTCGCTTGGACCGCTCGGACAAGTCCGGTTTTTATCCACGAAAATTTAATTTTTTAACAGCATTTCTATATTCGCAGAAGTAAAAAAGATTTTAAAATCTATTGGGAGGTTGTTTTATGAAATATGTGTGCGAAATATGTGGTTATGTATATGACCCGGCAGTAGGCGATCCGGACCACGGCATTGCCGCCGGTACCAAGTGGGAAGATATCCCCGCCGATTGGGTGTGCCCCGTCTGTGGCGTCGGCAAGGACCAATTCAAACCGGCAGAATAAGAAAAAATTTACAAATAAAAATAGGGTGGAAAAAACATTCCACCCTATTTCTTTAATTGATGTATTTTACAAGGTGCCGGAAGCATTTACCCGTGCGCATAAATTTTTCTGTATATCACTGGCTTGTTCGTAAGAAACACAAATTATTTTTTCTAAATCCGTGCTCTCTATAGACAGATAATAACGTTGGGCTATAGGCATACGTTGTGCTACTGCAATTTCGTCGGCGCCAGTTCCATGACAAGTATAAGCAAAATCTTTAGTTACCAAACGTGCCTGTCCACTATAGTTTGCTGTACTGCTATGAGGAATGGTTATATCCAGTGCGTCCATATTTGCAAAGGAAGCATATTCTCCGTTAGCCAAATAATAACGTATTTGTGCATCCCGAATGGCACGCAGTAGTATAAAAGCCTCAGCCATACGTGCTTTTTCTACGGCTTTTTCATACTGCGGCAACGCAATAGCAGATAAAACGCCGATAATCAGCACCACTACTAATAATTCAATAAGAGTAAAGGCTTTTTTATTCTTCATAAGATTCACCTATATATCTCTTATTATAATAAATTTTTATATTTTTACCAGACGATTATACGGAGAAACAAGCAACTTTGCTATAATAGTTTCATGAAGATTTTATATGTATGCACTACGACGGACCGCGGCGGAGCGGAAACGGCTTTATACCGTCTGGCTTTGGCGGCAAAACAAGAAGGCCACGAAGTAAAAATTGTTTCCTTAAAACCGTTAGGCGTGCTGGCTACACAATTAAAGCAAGCGGGTTTTTCCGTCGTATCGTTAGATTTGCAGGGCAAATTCCGTCCGATACAAACGACCGGTGCTTTGGCCAGACTACTCAAAGAAATAGAGCAGTTCCGCCCGGATATTGTGCATGCATTTTTATATCGCGCGATACAACTGTGCCGCTTGGCCCGTCGGAAAACTCCTTTTATTTTGATCACATCTGCGCATTATAATCCGGCCAAATTATCTTTTTGGAAAAGATTAATTGACAGAGGACTTAAGACGGAAGATACCATTAGCACCGCCGAATCTTACAGTACAGAGCAGTATTTAATTAATAAACAAAAATATCCGTCGGGGCAGGTGCGTTTGATTTCAAACGGGATAGATCCGACTGTTTTTGCCCCCAATCCCGCGGAAAGAGAAAAATACAGAAACGCGTACGGATTTTCAGACCAAGAGGTTGTTTTTTGTTGCGTAGCGCGGCTGTCAAAAGAAAAAAATCATCAATTATTATTGCAAAGTTTTGCCGCGGTGCATGCCAAAAATCCACAAACGCGCCTTGTGCTGGTAGGGGATGGGCCCGAAAAACCTGTTTTAGAGGCGTTTTTGGCAAAAAAGGGCTTAAATGAGCCCGTTTTGTGGGCTGGCGACACCAAGGATGTAAAACCGTTTTTATGGGCCGCGGATGTGTTTGTGTTGCCCTCTTTAGTAGAGAGTTTGCCGCTTGCCCTGTTGGAAGCATCCTTGTGCGGATTGCCGGCGATTGTCAGCAAGGCGGGAGATATGCCGCAAGCGGTAATTCATGGGGAAACCGGATTTGTGTTTAATGGGAAAGACCCGGTTTTATTAAGCGCGCTGATGGCGGAACTTATTGAAAACAAGGCCCTGCGCCAAAAAATGGGTGAAAATTCTCGTACGCGTACGATAAAAAAATACCCTCAACCTGAAAAAATATATTTGAAATTATATAAAGAGGTAAAATAGTTTTCACGTGAAAACTTGGAGAAATTATGGAACAAAAATTATTTATAGCTGCCTGTATAATGTACCTTTTTTCTTTGATTAGTAAGAGACTTTTCCGGAAAAATAAATTAGATAATAAAAAATATTTTGCCTGTTGGAACGGAATTTTTTTGTGGTTAATTTTAGGTTGTGCCTATTATATAATTAGCTTCATCGTCGACAACACAAATCCGGTACTGTTAAATACAGGCATTTCTATCAAAAAAATATTGACTTGGGTAGCGATTTTCGGAATCGGTGTATATGGATTTTTTTATGCACTTAAAGGACAAGCGGAACGAAGAGATAAAATAATCAAAGCTAATATGGACTGGGCCAATACGGTCTATTTTGCCGGATTTGTGGCTTCCATTGTAATGTTCTTTTTTATACAAGCCTTCAAAATCCCGTCCGCCTCTATGTATAATACCTTACAAATAGGGGATCATCTGTTTGTAAATAAAGCGGTCTATGGGTTTCGCATTCCCCTTACCCAAATTCGCTTTGGACAATTCAAGCCTATTCAAAAAGGGGATATTATTGTCTTTTTATTCCCGGCCGCAACAAAAGATCAAATTAACTGCGGAGGCCCGCAATATGGCAGAGACTATGTAAAACGGATAGTAGCTATGCCCGGAGATAAAGTAGAGATAAAGAAAGGGGGCTTATATATCAATGACCAAAAAGAGCCTCTCCATGGATATGAGGTTTTTCGGATAACAAATCGTTTGGAACCGGTAGTAAGTGTAGGGGATTCTTCTGATAAAAACCTCTTTCAAATTCCCCAAGAGGTTTATCAGCAATTGTGGGAGAGCCGGAAACTGGAGCATGAGTTGGGTATCTCTTTAAGAGATAATTTCGGTCCGGTTGTTATTCCGGAAGGACAGTATTTCGCTATGGGAGATAACCGAGACGACTCCTGTGACTCCCGTTTTTGGGGCCCCGTACCGCGTGAAAATATCAAAGGAACGGCTTGGTTTATCCACTGGCCGCTTAAACGAATTCGTCTTATCCATTAATAATTGTATAGATAGAATATAACTTGTGGATAAATTATCCACAGCAATAAACAGGTCTCATAAGTAGAGACCTGTTTTTGTTTTCACGTGGAAACTATTAAAAAGGGTTGCATTTTCTTTTGATTTATGTTTTAATATATATCAAGGAGGAACTATGGGAGAAATTATTGCGATTGCCAATCAGAAAGGTGGAGTAGGAAAAACTACTACAGCTATTAATTTGGCGTATGCCTTGGCATACTTAAACCAAGAGGTACTGTTGGTAGATTTTGACCCGCAGGGAAATGCCGGTTCCGGTTTAGGAGTAGTAGTCGAAAACGGAGAGAAATCCGTTTATCATCTATTAACTAAAAATGCCTCTTTTGAGGAAGTAGTCAAACAAACCTCTAACGATATGCTCGATGTAATCCCCACTTGCAAAAATTTAGCAGGGGCAGAGGTGGAGTTGGTAAATATTCGCGGCCGTGAGAATATGCTCAAAGAAGCGCTAGCCCCGCTCCGCAAGATGTATCAATATATTATTATTGACTGTCCTCCCTCTTTAGGACTTTTGACGCTCAATGCCCTGATGGCGGCCGATAGTGTTATCACTCCGGTACAATGTGAATATTATGCCATGGAAGGGTTGGCCCATTTTATGAGCACTATTTCCAAAATCCGTCAGTTTTTAAATAATAATTTGAAATTGGACGGCGGCGTACTCACGATGTATGATTCTCGTATGAATTTGTCCAAACAGGTATTTGAAGAGGTAAGCCGTTTTTTTGGAGAAAAAGTGTACAAAACTCCCATTCCGCGTAATATCCGTTTAGCGGAAGCGCCCAGTTTTGGGCAATCTATTTTTGATTATGATCCTACCTGCCGCGGTGCTAATGCCTATATACAGCTAGCTATTGAATTTATGGCGCGGCGCGGTGTGAAGGTATCTGATTTTGAAGGATTTTCTATGAATATGGCGGGAGCCTATAATTACGATTTCGGAGGCTGATTTTTATGACCAGACAAGCTTTAGGAAAAGGTTTAGATGCTTTGCTTAAACAAACGGAAGAAGTGTTAAATCCCAATTCCGGCAGTACCACTGTCACAGACAGCGGAGTAGCCGTACAGAAAATTGATTTAAATAAAATTATTCCCAACCGTTACCAGCCGCGCCGTGTATTTGACGAGGACAAGTTGCAGGAACTGGCGCAATCTATCAAAGAACATGGCCTTACACAACCTATCGTAGTGGTATATGATGCCGGGCTGGATAAATACGAAATTGTGGTAGGGGAGAGACGTTTCCGTGCCTGTCAATTAGCCGGACTGACAGATATAGAAGCGATTGTCCACAAAGCGCTTAGCGATCAGCAAATGTGCGCTTTGGCCTTAATTGAAAACATTCAGCGGGAAGATTTAAATCCTATCGAAACGGCGCTGGGATACCGCAATTTAATGCATCAATTCGAAATTTCCCAGACGGATTTGGCCCAATACTGCGGTAAATCCAAAGGGGCCGTTTCCAATGCTTTGCGTTTACTGGAATTGCCGGAACATATGCAAGAAGCATTGCAAGACGGCACCATTACCGAAGGGCATGGCCGGGCCTTGCTTATGTTAAATGACCCGACGAAACGGGAAATTTTATTTGCGAAACTAAAAAAGAGCAAAATGTCCGTTCGCCAAGCCGAAGATGCCGCCCGTGCTTTGTTACAACCGGCCAATATAAAGTTGCCTAAACCGCCGGAAGTGGCTTCGTTTGAAAATGACTTACAAGCGGCACTGGGCACCAAAGTAGAAGTGCGCTATGGCAAAAGAATGTCCAAAGGGGTATTGATTATTCAATATCATTCGCTGGAAGAATTAGATAATTTAGCCAGCCGCTTAAAAACAAAATTATTATAATTACGACGTAATATACAAAAGCCCCTGAGAAATCAGGGGCTTTTTAACTAAAAGATTACTTTGTAATAATTATAACCATTAAGGGCAACTTGTTTTCCATCGCTTAACAACTTACTGCAAAGTTTTAAAGGATCGTCTTCGTCACAATATAAAGTAGGATCTTTTGAAAAACGATAAATAGAATATCTCCAATTTCCTTTAGCATCATATTTGTTTGCTAAAGCAATTGCTTTTCTTTGTCCGGTTCCATCAAAAGTACCAAATTGAAACTGATCATAATTTTTTCGTATCAATGTTCCAAAGCCAATGCTGTCTCCTTTTTTATCTTCTCCCGGAATTTTTATGCTTAATAAATCTAAATTAGGAGAATATTCTCCATTTTCAAGAAAATATATTTCCTGTGCGTCTCCTATGGCTTTGACGATAGAGATTGCTTGCATAGCACGTGCTTTTTCTACGGCGCGTTGATATTGCGGTAGGGCAACAGCGGATAAAATGCCGATAATGAGTACCACGACTAATAGTTCTATAAGGGTAAAACCGACACGACGTGTCACCCTGAAAGTGTCTTTGTTCAGGGTCTCAGCCTTATTAAGAGGTTGAGATGCTGAGCAGAGACGACTCAGCAGGACAATTATTTTATTGTCTTTCATATTCATTCTCCTTTTCTATTTTTGGAAAACAGACATGAAAAACGGCCGTTACCTTTGAGTTGATACCAGTTAACCCAAAATTAACAGCCGTGGTCTGCCACACCCGAAGGTATGGCAAACGCTCGGCACAAGACAAACGGGTAATTAGTCCGTTTCTCTTGTGCCTAAAACGACTGCTTTTGGACTGGTATCAGTTTTTGGTTTCCCAAAAACAATTTACAGACTTTCTCTGTAATTCCAAAAACAGAATCAAATTGTGTACTTTGCCAAAGCAAAGTGGTACTGCTTTTTCATAGTAGCAAATTTTTATTTGCCTGTCATCAGGGGTCTTGTTTTGCTATAATAAAAAAAGACCTATGGAAAACATTATTCTTAAAATTGTTTTGGCCATGATTTTAGGCGGTATCATGGGGCTGGAACGCCAATATAATGATAAACCCGCCGGATACGCCACCAATTCTATTATCTGCGTGGGGGCGACCTTATTTACTATTTTGTCTTTATATTGTGGAGACCTGGGCGGAGACCCGGGACGTATTGCGGCACAAATTGTATCCGGCGTAGGTTTTTTGGGCGCGGGTGCCATTTTGCGAGAAGGAAATAAAATTTCCGGGCTAACCACGGCGGCCGGTGTGTGGTTGGTGGCGGCCATTGGGATGGCAATTGGATTTGGGCAATTTATGTTGGCCTCGTTGGCTTGCACGGTAGTACTGCTGATGCAACTAGGTTTGCGCCGTACGATTGGGATACTAGAACGGATGCGCCGTTACGATACTATTTATTTGACCTGCGCGCCTAAATGGAGCGTAGTAGAAAAAATCTGCCAAGAAATTGAACAACAAGAAGTGCGCATTTTGAAAAAAGAAGTTTCCAAACACGACAACCATTTTGCTGTATCTATTATGGCTACGATTACCGGGCATGAATTTCAAAAAGTAACACAAAAAGTATTGGAAATGCCTGAGGTATATAGCCTCTATAAATAAAGGAGAAATAAACACTGCTTATGCCAGATAATATACCGTTGTTTAATTTACAAAAACAACACGAATCATTAAAATCCGAACTCAATGCCGCCGCATTAGATGCGCTTAATTCAATGCGTTGGTTATTAGGTCCCCAAACAGAAGGATTTGAAAAAGATTTTGCGGAACTGATCGGCGTGAAACATTGTATTTCTTGCTCGTCGGGTGCCAGCGCAATCCAAATTGCTTTAGGGGCTGCCGGCATTGGGGAAGGAGATGAAGTAATCACCACTCCTTTTACGTTTATTGCTACTACGTCTTCCGTTTCTTTAACGGGGGCCAAATTTGTATTTGCCGATATTGATCCGCGTACCTATAACATTGACCCGAAAGACATTGAACGCAAAATCACTAAAAAGACAAAAGCTATTTTGCCGGTGCATTTATATGGTTATCCGGCCGATATGGCTGCCATTATGAATTTAGCGCGCGAACACGATTTGAAAGTAATTGAAGATTGTGCCCAAGCGCATTTGGCTACGGCGGACGGAGTAAAAGTGGGCGGCATTGGTGATGCGGGCGCTTTTAGTTTTTACCCCAGCAAAAATTTGGGTGCTTGCGGAGACGCCGGCGCCATTACCACCAACGATGATGAAATTGCAGACCGCTGCCGCAGTCTGCGCCACAGCGGCCGCGCCAAAGACAAAGCGTACGAGTATGATTTGGAAGGTTCTACCTTGCGTATGGATGAAATTCAGGCCGCTATTTTGCGCGTGAAAATGAAACATTTACAAGAATGGACCGATGCTCGCCAAAAAGTAGCTTCTTGGTATGCAGAAGGGTTGCAAGGATTGCCGGTCGTGACACCGCCGGTACCTCCTGCCGGATATTCTCAATCTTACTACGTGTATACCTTACGTGTGGAAAACCGCGACGCGCTGCAAGCGTACTTGAAAGAAAACGGAATTGGCTCTGCGGTGTACTACCCGGTGCCTTTGTATAAACAACCGGCCTATAAACATTTAGGTTTTAAGACGGAAGATTATCCCAATGCAGAAAAAGCCGCTAAAGAAGTATTGTCTATCCCGATGTTCCCGGAACTGACGGAAGCCCAAGTGGCGCGCGTGTGTGATACGATTCGCGCTTTTTACGAAAAGAAATAAAAAGTAAGCCAAATAAAAATCCCCAAGCAACTAAAATGCTTGGGGATTTTTGTGATACTGCAAAAAGAGTTTGCAAACGTTAAGAACACAGGGCCGCGATATTGCTATCCGTTGGACGGCCGCCTGTTTTAACCCACCAATCACAAACCATTTGGGTGGTGTCTGTTTGCGCGGGAAATCCGGATGCTCCGTCCCCATAGGGAGACTCTTGTTGCCATTTCCACGGTTGTCCGATATATTTTGCAAAAACATATAAATTTCTTCCTTTGAGCACAAATTTAGACGAAGAGGGAGCCCAAACAATCCTATAATAAGATCCGGTCATAATACCATAATTTCCATATTTATTATTACAGTAATAATAGCCTCCAGCGTTAGTAGAGTAACTGCAAGACCACTCAGGTCTATCAATAACACCTTCAAATGAAGTGGTACGTATGTACCCATTTTCCATAGTATATGCATCTATGGTATCCATGAGATATTTTAAATCCATTTGCACTTGCACAAATTCTGCCTTGCGCGAAGCTTTTTCATACATGGGCATGGCAATAGCCGTGAGTAGGCCAATAATAAGAACCACAATCAGTAACTCAGTAAGGGTAAATGCCTTTATGAAATGATGTCTTCCCTGAGATTTGTAATTGGGGACCTCCTCCTTGCCAACAACCAAGCGTTTGAGATTCCCGACTACGACCTTCGGGAATGACAGAACATTTAATAACAATTCTTTTTCATTTTCCATATCGTTCTCCTATTTTCTGTCTTTGGGAAACGGAAATGACCGCAAAAAAACGGCTGTCTATATTGCGTCAGAGCAAGTGCCGCAAATATAAACAGCCGTAGTTTGCCACCCCATAGTTACCCACAGGGATGGCAAACATTTGGCACAAGAAAAAGGGGTTATAAGGCCCTTTCTCTTGCGCCTGATATCGGCTGTTTTTGGACTTGCTCTGAATTGCCTGATGGCAATGCTCCGTATTCCGCATACGGTTCCAAAAACAGATTAAATTGTCTTACTACAATTTTAGTATAACAAATTTGAGGATAAATAAAAAATCCCCAAGCAACTAAAATGCTTGGGGATTTTTGTGATGAGAACTGATTAGAATTTTATACCCAGTTTAAGCATCACAGTCCAGTAGTCATAATGACTATGCCCAAATTGGGATTTCATATCGCTGCGAAGGCCTGCCCACGTATAGCGAGCTTCCGCACCGAATAAGACGGTTTCGTCCAAATCAAATTCTACACCGCCGCCAAACATCCAGCCAATGTCTAAGCTATCATAGTTTTTGCTTTTGCCGGTAGTATCATTTTTCTCGTGAGCAAAGGCATACGCTCCGCCGATACCAGCCGTTCCGTATAAGCGAGTCATGGCTTCGGGAAATAAATAGGCGCGTCCCACAAACATAGCCGTTCCGACTCCGGCGTTATAATTGAATGTTTCGCCGGCCACTTTGAAATCATCTCCTTTGGAAAATCCGGCATAGTTGCCATCTAAACCCAAAGAAAGCCACGGCAAAATGTTGCGTACAAAAGCGATGCCGGCACTAAAACCCGTATCGCCGATTTCTAATTTTTGTCCGTTGGCCTCCCAATCTACATTCGGCCAAGCTACCCCGCCGAAGAATTCTACGCGGGACATATTGGTGCGCAACCCGTATTTAGGAGTATCCTTGTAGGTGCAGCATCCGTAAGGTTCATGCGCGGCGTATAATGCCGGGGCACAGAACAAAACTGCTAAAAGCAATAATTTTTTCATAATTCTCCTCTGCTTAAAAATTCCCTTCCTTCATATTGTATTTTTTTGCTAGGTCTTTGACAATATGTGCTTTTGCAAAATGCTATGTAAATGAGGAGGGGTTAAAAATTATATAATAAGAGTATGAAGAAATGGTGGCTATTATTTATGGCAGTATTGTTGTGGGGATGCACTCCCAAAACAGTGATTAGCCAAAGTTATGATTTCGATAAAGTGGACCGCATCGGCGTGATGGGGTTTACCAGCCCGTACAGCAGTTTATCGGGCGTAGAAAATTTATTTGCCAAGTATTTAATTGAATCGGGTTTTAAGGTGGTGGAACGCGCCCAACTTGATGCCGTGTTACAAGAACATCATATTTCCGTATCGGGTTATTTATCTCCGGCCACTACTAAAAAAATAGGAGAAATTTTAGGGGTAGATTTATTATTGGTAGGGGAAGTAACTTCTTACACCCCCACACGCAAAGAGATGACACTGGTAGCCACACACAAAACAGAGGCGCATCCGGTTTATGCGCAAACCTTTATGCCGGGACCGGACGGCCATCCAATGCCGATAGCTCAGCAGGTAGGCACCACGTATAGCCAAAGCACGGACGTGCATCCCAGTGAGTATACTATTAATGCTCAAGTGGGTGTTATCGCCAAATTAATAGATGTGGAAACAGCCGAAATTGTGTGGATAGGATCTTTATCACAAGAGAGTTCCAGTGCCTTAAACGCCGCAGACAGTATTGCACGCAGTTTAGTGAAAAGTTTTACCAAAGAGCTTTCCAAACGACGAGGAAAATAAATGCAACCGGTCACCCGTCAGCAGAGAATATTGTCTGCTCTATTATTGAGAGGATTTTTTTTCGTTGTAAAAGTAGGGACGGTCAGCTTCCTATTGCTGGCGGCAGTATTGGTATTAAGCCAAACAGCCGTAGCTCCGGTAAGCAGCCGATTATTAGGAATGTATGCGGTGGAATATACGGCTAAAACCGTAAAACCATATCGCCATTTTTTCCCGCGACCCTACGTGGTAAATTTAGAAGAAAAGAGGTAATTGCATGCTAGATATTAAACAAATTGTTGCCGCACCCGAAGAAATAAAACGCCGCTTGTCTTTACGCAAACCGGAATTAACGGCTCAGATAGATGAAGTGTTAGGTGTGTATGAAAACTATAAAAAGATTTTGGCTTCTGTAGAAGAATTACGTGCCAAACGTAACAGTCTTTCCAAACAAATCGGTCAAATTAAAAAGGAACAAGGCGACGAAGCGGCCGCCGCTACTATGAAAGAAGTGGCTCGCCTAAAAGAAGAAATGGCTCAGCAAGAAGCCACCTTGGAGCCGCTTAAAAATCAAATGGATGAACTGCTTTTGAGCATTCCCAATTTGCCGCATGAAGGTATCCCCGTAGGCAAAAGCGATGCCGATAATCCGGAAGTAAAAAAATGCGATATACCGCTTCCGCAATTTGATTTCAAACCGTTAGATCATCAATCTGTCGGCGAAAAACTGGGCATTTTGGATTTTGCCGCCGCCGCTACGTTGTCGGGCAGTCGCTTTGCTTTATATAAAGGAGACGGGGCCCGCTTGGAACGCGCGATTATTTCTTTCTTTTTAGATACGCACGCCAAAAAAGGCTATACCGAAATTTTACCGCCGGTTATTGTCAACGAAGATATTATGTACGGTACCGGTCAATTGCCCAAATTCCGCGAAGATATGTATGAACTGACCGGAGAACCGAAACAGTTTTTAATTTCTACGGCTGAAATTCCGCTGACCAATTTGAATCGTGCGCGTCAAATTGCCGAGAGTGAATTGCCTATTAAACTGACTGCATGGACGCCGTGCTTCCGCAAAGAATCCGGCACCTACGGTAAAGATACGCGCGGTTTAATTCGCAATCACCAATTTAATAAAGTAGAGTTAGTGATGCTCTCTAAGCCGGAAGATTCTTACAAGATGTTGGAAATCATGGTAGAAGATGCCCAAGACGTGTTGCGCCAATTAGGCCTGCCTTTCCACGTAGTGGAATTGTGCTCGGGCGATATCGGTTTTTCGTCGGCCAAAACCTATGACATTGAAGTATGGATGCCCAGCGAAAACCGCTTCCGCGAAATTTCTTCCTGCTCCAACTGTTTGGACTTCCAAGCCCGCCGCATGGGCATGCGCTATAAAAATGCGCAGGGAAAACTGGAATATGTGCATACCTTAAACGGTAGCGGCGTAGCCGTAGGTCGCACCTTTGCGGCTATCTTGGAAAACTTCCAACAAGCCGACGGTTCTGTAATTATTCCGGAAGTTTTACGTCCGTATTTTGGCAAAGATAAAATTGAGGCCAAATAATGCGTAAAGTATTTTGTTTCATAGCCGCGGTCTGTTTTGCCGCGGCTGGTTTTTCTCCTCTGCAAGCGGAAATTAAACTGCCGCCGGATGTAATGCAATATGCTACGACCGGTATTAACGGCGTGTACACCTTGGACTTTGACACCGCTAACGAAAACATACAAAAAGTATTTGATTTATATCCGGATCATCCGTTTGCGCATTTTGGTAATGCCATGGTGGCATGGGCGCGCTACGAATATGAATTTGAGTTAAGCGACGGCGAACAGCAGAAAAAATTTGAAAAAATTTTAGATGATTCTATTGCCGGTATTAAACGTTGGATTAAACAAAATCCCGACGACCCAAACGGGTATATGGGGATCGGTGCCTTGTATGGATTGCGGGCGATGTTTTCCATGCGTACGCGCAGTTGGGTGACGGCTTATTTTTCCGGCCGCAAAGCGATTTCTAATTTGGAAAAATCAATGAAGCTGGACCCGACGTATTATGATGCGTATTTTGGACTGGGCATTTACAATTATTTTGCAGGTACGCTGCCTAATGTTATTAAAATTTTGGCCAAAATCGTAGCGATAAAAGGAAATGTAGACGAGGGTGTGCGTCAGCTTAATATCGCGCGTGAAAAAGCCACTTTCACTTCAGACAGTGCCAAACTTATTTTAATTGAAATACAAAATACGCGCGGCAATAAATACTATGCGCCCGATAAATCTTTGCAATATATTCAAGAACTCCACGCCAAATTTCCGGCAAATCCCTTAATGCATTATGTGGTGCTGATTTGCCAGTTTGAAAATGAACAATATGACGAAGTATTGGCCGGCGGGCAAGAATTTTTAAGTTTAATCGGTTCCAATAAATTTTATAAAGAGATTTATATTCCGCGTGCTTACACCGCTATCGGTACCTCTTATATGGCTAAAGGGGAATGGGAAAAAGCACGGGATGCTTTTGAACAAAGCCGCAAGGCCAGTGCCAATCAAGCACCCAGCCGCTGGGGCGTGTGGAACGAGTACCGCTTGGGCCAAGTGTACGATGTGCTCGGCCAGCGCGAACAAGCCATTGCCCAATATAAAAAAGTACTTTCTTTTAAGGACAAATGGGGTTTTGACAGTTTTGCCAAAGCAGGACTAAAAACTCCTTGGCAAGCCGCCACCGGCAAAGACGTAGGGCCTTTGCCACCCCAACAAAGTTGATCGGCGCGTACTCCTTTTTTGGAAAATCAAAAATTATTTTTGCAAAAAATCAATTGATTTTTTTGATTAGATTTATGTTAAGATATAGGGGTAGTCAATCTTAGAAAAGGAGAACTCAATGAAGAAAGTAATTATTGCTGTACTAGCAGTATTGATGGTTGCTCCGGCCTTCGCCAATAACTGGGGCGTAGGCTTGAAACTTGGTGCCGGTCAAAACGACCCGAAAGCCATGAAAGATGTGTATGATAATCCCCCTGCCGGTGTGACTAAGACGGAATTAGACAAAAACGCTGGCTATTTCGGTTTGGAAGCCATGTATGAATTTGACCTTAATGATGAAGCCAATAAAATCGGCGTCAAAGTAGGGTGGGATATGTATGGCGAAAATAAACTGGAATTAAAAGCTCCGGGTGCGAAAGAAGAAGTAACAGAAGAAACCTATTCCTTCCCTTTCACAGTGTATTATAAACGTGATAATGGAGTGAAAAACTTTAGTTGGTACGGTGGCGCTGGTTTCACCATTTTGCGCACGAAACTAGATGCCAAAGGCGCCTATTTTGGCGATGACAGCAAAACCAAAGTGTTTCCGCATATCGTAGCCGGTGGCGAATATCGCTTTACCCAAGTATTTGCTTTGGGTTTAGAAGCTCGCTACAATATTGCCGCTAAAGTGAAAAAAGGTGGAGATGTCTATTCTGACCGCTCCGGCTTTGGTGGTGCTTTAACCGGCCGCTTCTATTTCTAATTTAACTTAGAAATAATAAAACCCCGCTCCGATGAGCGGGGTTTTTAGTTGTATCCTAAAGGTTTATTTCTTTTTTTGCCCTTTTACGGTTAAATAACCCATTAAGCGGTAAATCAACTTAGAGGTATTGAACTCTGTAATCGGGTCAGCTTTGCGTTGACACGCTTCCACCACGTCCACCGCTACGATTTTCTTTTTGGCGATGACCGCGCGGAATAAGTCTAGTGCCTCATACCAGCCAAACCCGCCGGGTTGCGGCGTGCCGGTAGCCGGAATGACCGATGGATCAAATCCGTCCACGTCAATAGTGATATAAACCGTATCCGTCAGTTTTTTAAGTACTTGCGGAATGAGTTTATTGACGTCGCGGTTTTCGTGTGCAAAGAAAGTAGTTACTTTGCCGGCATTGCAGTATTGTTTTTCTTCACTGGCTACACTGCGAATGCCTACTTGCACCACGGGCACTTGGCGCGAAGCCGGATATAAAGCGCAGGCATGACTTTTAGGTGTTCCTTCAAAAGTTTCGCGCAAATCGGCATGGGCGTCAAAATGTAAAATGCTCAAATTTTTATAGGCTTCAATATACGGTTGAGCCAGTGCTTGTGTAACCGTATGTTCTCCGCCGATATAAAATGGAGTGCATTGTTTGTATTGCATAAGGTTGCGCACGGTTTTATCAATTTCTTTGAAAACTTTATTGGTGCTACCGCTGCAATTTACCGCCGGACACGTATGAATGCCTTCTTCCCAAGTTTCCGTATGTGTTTCTTCGTCCCAGAGTTCAATTTGAGTAGAGGCTTCAATCACGGCCGCGGGGCCTTTGGCCGTACCATGACCGTAACATACTGTTTTTTCAAACGGTACCGGCACGACGGCGAATTTACAAAGGGCCAGAGAGCTTTTTTTGCTCTCTAGCCCCATAAACTTATCGGTTTGTACGTTGTCGCTCACAAGTGGCCTACTTATTTGACAAACACGGCAGCGGCAATAACCGTGGTCCACATACCGTCTACACAAATGGCAGATTGGGTAATGTTGGTGGTCTTTACGATTTTACCGCTCATTTTCCAAATTTCTTCTTTTTGATCCCACGTGGTATCGCTATCAAAGTCAATACCTAAGGTGGTGGATAACATCATGGCCGCCAAGTCTTCGGCATAGTCACCGGCTTGTTTATCCGTTTCACCAAAGCTGTGGTGTTCCGACAAATAACCATGATAATGTTTGCCGTCTTTAGGAATAGCCACACCCACAGAAGCCGAGATTAAGCGGCGATATTCGTTGCTGGTGTTGCGGCTAATGACGCAATGCAAAATTTGTCCGGTTTTGAGTTGGCTTACGCCTTTGGACACGGGAATAATTTTGCATCCCGGGGGGAAAATGCTGGATACCGGCACAATGTTAAACGGCGCAATTTTGGCATCGCGCAAGGCTTCTTCAAAGCTCGCCAGTTTTTCTTTGTGACGGCCGATTCCTTTAGTTAGGAATATTTCTTTGGGTACAAACGGTTCGTACATGTTATTTTTTAATTCCTCGTGTTAATAAGAATTAATATAATATAAATTATAACAAATATACCCTTTGTCAACACTAAAAATTTATAACCTTATTTTTCGTGTTATAAAGGAACAAGGATGGATCATGAAAAAAATTATCTTATTAGTGAGTTTATTAGCCATTTCGGCGGGAGCGTATAGTATGCAGAGTATGTTCACAAAAGACGGCGTGTTACATTTTAATTATAAAGCGGAAGAATTGGCTCCGACAGAAAAAGCGGCCCGTGCACAACTGGAAAAGGATTTGGATGCCTTGGTGGCTATCCCGGATGACAAACGCACCTTTGAAAATACGGTGCTGGGTTATGAGCGCGCTTTTGAACGCTACGGAAATGCCTTGGGAATGAGCGGATTTTTGTCTTATGTTTCCACCGATAAAAATTTCCGCGATGCGGCACTGGCTCTGCAAATGGAAATGAGCCAACACATGGTGGATATTGCCACGCGCCGCGATGTGTACCGTGCGATTAAGGCTTATGCCGATACCAATCCTCAATTAGAGCCCGATCAAGCCCGTTTGCTAAAAGATATGATGATTGGTTTCAAAAACAGCGGTATGAATCTAAACGACGCCGATTTGGAAACATTTAAAAAATTAAATAAAGAAAAAGCCCAGTACATTATTCAGTTTGAAAAGAATATACAGGAATATAAAGATTATCTGGATGTTACCGAAGAAGAATTGCAAGGTTTGGGCGAAGATTATAAAGCCAAACTACAAAAGACCGAAGAAGGCAAATACCGCGTAACTTTAGATTACCCCGACTATGTACCGTTTATGCTCAACTCCGATAGTGATGAGGCACGCAAAACCTTAGAGTTCAAATACAATCGCCGCGGCGGAGAAGAAAACGTACAATTACTGGAAAAAACCCTCACGTTGCGACGGCAAATAGCACAACTTTTGGGCTATAAAAATCACGCACAACTCAAATTGGAAAACCGTATGGCCAAAAATCCGGACCGTGTGTTTGACTTCTTACAGGATTTGGAAAAACGACTGAAACCCATGTCTAAAAAAGAAGATAAAAATTTAATCGCTTATAAAAATGAAAAGAAGGGAAGTAAAAGCCGCACCCTCTATCCTTATGAAAGCGGTTACTGGGGCAATAAATATAAAAAGGAAAACTTGGATGTAGATCCGGAAAAAATTAAAGAATATTTCCCCTCGGATGTAGTAATTAACGGCATGTTGGATTTGTTTGGTAATTTATTTGGCATTTCTTTTGAGCCGGTTACCATTCCGGTATGGCATCCCGACGTAAAAGCATTTAAGATTATTAATAAATCCGATGGTGCTTTGGTGGCTTATTTCTATATGGACTTATATCCGCGTGACGGGAAATATAAACATGCAGCCTGTTTTGATTTGGTAGAAGGACAGCAAAAAGAAGACGGTTCTTGGCAGGTGCCCTTTGTGGCAATTGTGGCCAATGTCAATAAACCTTCCGCCGATACGCCTTCTTTACTCAAACACAGCGAAGTGACCACCTTGTTCCACGAATTTGGACATGTGTTGCATAATGCATTGACTAAAGCGCGTTATAGTGCTCAAGCCGGTACCAGCGTCAGTTGGGACTTTGTAGAAGCGCCCAGCCAAATGTTGGAGCGGTGGGCTTGGAATCCGCAGGTGCTTAAAAAAATCAGCAAGCATTATAAAACCGGGGAAACATTACCGGATGAAACGATTGAAAAAATGATTGCGGCGAAAAATTTCGGAGCGGGCGGAGCATATCTGCGGCAAAACTTTTTTGCACAGTATGATATGACCTTGCATACCGCACCGAAAACTTTGGATACCACGCAAACTTATATAAAAATGACCAAGAAAATTCGCGGCTTGCCTTTAACAAAAAACACCTATCCGCAGGCGTCGTTCGGACATATTATGGGCGGATATGATGCCGGATATTATGGGTATTTGTGGTCAGAAGTAATTGCGGAAGATTTTTTCAGTGAATTTCAAAAACAGGGTATTTTTAATCCGGAAATCGGCTTAAAATACCGCCGCGAAATTTTGGAAAAGGGCGGCACGGAGGATGAGACGGATTTGGTGCAGAACTTTTTGGGTCGCCAAGCAGAGATAGGGCCGTTCTTAAAAGCGATCGGTTTGGAGGAAAATAAATGAGTATTATTATCGGAATAGATGTGGGCGGTTCTACCACCAAAATCGTGGGTTATTACGAAGATGGCAAATTGGTGGGGCGTTTGCAAGTGGAAGCGGCCGACCCGCAGACCTCGGCTTACGGAGCGTTGGGAAAATTTATTGCAACACATAAACTGGAATTATCGCAGATTAAACATATTGTGCTGACCGGCGTAGGATCTTCTTTATTCAAACAAGATATTTATGGGATTGCGGCCAGCCACGTGGATGAATTCCAAGCTATCGGTTTGGGCGGACTGGCTTTATCTAAAAAGCAAGAAGGACTGGTCATCAGCATGGGAACGGGAACGGCTTTTGTGCGTGCCGATAAAAAAGGAATCCGTCACATCGGCGGTTCCGGCGTAGGCGGCGGTACCGTGCTGGGTTTAGGCGGAAAGTTGTGTAATGCTCGTTCATTTGACACGGTAGTAGAACTGGCCGGCAAGGGAAATTTGAAGAAAGTGGACTTGAATGTGGCTGATATTAGTGCCTGTGATATTTCTACGTTATCGGCAGATGTAACCGCTTCCAATTTCGGCAAAATGGCGGACGGGGTGAGTGCGGAAGATTTGGCATGCGGCGTGCTCAATATGGTTTTTCAGACCATTGGTATGCTGGCTGTATTTGCCTGCCGTAACGACCATATTCAAGATGTGATAGTGACGGGCACATTAAGCACCGTACCGACGGCGAAAGTATTATTCAAACAGGTAGAACGTTTGTACCGGATTAAATTTATTATTCCGCCTCATTCTATCTATGCCACCGCCACCGGGGCCGCTTTGTCTTACATTTATAAACACGGAAAGAAAAAATAATGACAACTCAAACGGCCTATAAAAAATCCAGCTTTGGTCCGGCGTTTTTATTTTTAAGTAAAAAACGCAGAGAGGCTTTGGCCGTATATTATGCTTTTTGTCGTTTGATGGATGATATTGCCGACGAGCCGGAAATAAAAGATAAAAGTGCTCAACTTTGTTTTTGGAAGCAAGAAATCCAGCGCATATTTGCCGCTACACCGGAAACGCAATTGGGAAAAGAACTGCAACAAATTAGCCGGGAATTTAATATGCCGGCAGATCGTTTTCTGTTGCTCATAGAAGGAATGGAAGCGGATGTTCAAACCAAAACATACGCCACGTTTAAGGAATTAGAGTGGTACTTGTGGCGGGTGGCGGGCATTGTCGGGCAAGCGACCTTAGATATTTTAGATGTAAAGGGGCCTAAGGCGGCCGAACTGGCCCGGGCACTGGGGTTTGCGGTGCAACTGACCAATATCGTGCGGGATGTACGGGAGGATGCTGGTTTAGGACGGGTATATATTCCGTTAGAAATGTTACAACGGCACGGAGTGGATTTGCAAAGTATGTTGCGGTCTGTTCAGCCACAACAACTAGCTCCGGTACTGGCAGAATTAGCCAAGTTGTCATACGCCTATTACGCGCAAGCGGAACAAATCATGCGCACGTTTCCTGCCCGAAAAATGTTGCCATGCCGTGTGATGGGCTTTGTTTATCGCAAAAATCTTGCTAAAATAGAAAAAACAGGTTTTGTGTTCGATAAAGCCATTAAATTATCTAAGTTTGAAAAGATAGGGTGCTGTATATATGCAGTGGGGAAAACTACTCTTAGTTTGTAGCCTGCTAATCGGGCAACCGTTGTGGGCGCAAACGAAATTAGCTATCTGTTTAGAAGAAGGGAAACGAGAATATCTTTCCCGTGACTATACGCATGCCCAGGCCACGTTTGAACGGTGCTTGCGTATGGATGCTCATAACGTAGATACGTTGCTAAGTTTGGGAGGTTTGTCTTTAACGCAAGACCAGTTAAGCACGGCTAAAACTTATTTTACGCAAGCCTTGCAAAATATGCAGCGTTCCTCGCCGTATTTTTCTTATACCTATTCTATGTTAGGGGATATCTCCCTAAAACAGCAAGATAATACCAGCGCGTTGCGTTATTATAATCAGTCGCTCAGTTATAACCGGGCGAATGTAAATTCGCTGGTAGGTAAAGGAGTGATTACAGAGAATTTGGGGAATAAAAAAGAGGCCGCTTCCATTTATCAAACTGCGTTAGCGGTAGAACCCTTAAATCTAATTGCCCGTAAGCGTTTAATTGCTTTGGAGCCTATTTATTTTAACGATGAAGAGATGCTTGAAGCCATGAAACAACGCTATGCCGTACTGCCTGATAAAGAAAAATTGTCCGACGATGACCGTGTCTTGTTTCAAAAAATACATACGGCAGAGCAGCGGGGCGGAATTAATTATTTGAAAGAGAAGTATCCCAATTTGCCGTCGGATTACATAGCTGTTTTGTTTAAGGATACCAGTTTCGCGCGGGAAGTATTAACCATCAGCGGATACAACGCCATGCAAAAACAAATTGCGCAGGATGCGATTGTTGTTTTCCAAAAAGCGGGCGTGCCCTTAAAGGATGTATTTGATTTGCGTGACTTGCGCGGAAATAAAATTTTCTTGGAAGACAGCACTTTAACGGAAAGCGGTTTGCAAGTATATCAACAAGCGTTGAATGGAAAAAGAATGTTTTTAATGCCCAATGAGCGAGTTCCCGCTACAGCGGCCGACTTAAAAAGAGAAGCGCAACAAGCACAGAATTTAAAGGACAGAGGCTATACAGAAATCTCCGCAACCGAGTTTGGATTAATTAAACAACAAACCAACTGTTCGGAAGAAACTTTGAACAAACGCTTAGGATTGCGTACGTTTGATTCCAAAAACGGAAAACGGTATTTTGTGTATGCGAAAGAAACCACTGATACTCACCGAGGGGTTAGCTGGTATTATGTAGCCTCGTATCGGGCGCGAAAGAATAAGTCTATTCAAGTGCCTGAAAATAATTTAGTGGAAACGTATCGCAATTGGAATTATAAAATTTGCAGTGCTGTAGATGGCGAGTTGTTGGAATAATATAAATCAATATCACATAAAAAACCCTAGGCTTTCACCTAGGGTTTTTTGTTCGTAGTCTTTAATTTAATTCTTTATATAGCGGAAATTTTTCGAGGAATTTTTCCACTTCTTTGGCTTCTTGCGCTAAATAAGTATCATCGCCGTAATGCGTAATCGCGCGGTCAATGAAATCGGCTACTTTAAGCATATCCTCTTCCTTCATACCGCGGGTAGTAATAGCAGGCGTGCCGATACGTAGCCCGCTGGTTACAAAAGGTTTTTCCGGATCAAACGGAATAGTATTTTTGTTGGCGGTAATACCTGCTTTATCCAATGCCGCTTCCGCTACTTTTCCGGTAATACCTTTCGAGCGCAAATCAAGGCACATCACATGGCTGTCAGTGCCGCCGGCCACCAATCGATATCCTTTATCTTGTAAGGCTTTAGCCAGTGCTTTGGCATTGAGTACCACTTGATGTTGATACACTTTAAACTCTGGTTTTAAGGCTTCCCCGAAACAAACCGCCTTGGCCGCAATTACATGCATCAGCGGCCCGCCTTGCACACCGGGGAAAACAGAAGAATTAATAGCTTTGGCTAACTTCTCTTTACATAAAATCAGCCCGCCGCGCGGCCCGCGCAAAGTTTTGTGCGTGGTGGTGGTCACTACATCGGCATACGGGACAGGATTTGGATATTCTCCGGCGGCAATTAAGCCTGCATAATGTGCCACATCACACGCTAAATAGGCACCGCAACTGTTTGCAATTTCACGCAAGCGTTTCCAATCAAATACGCGCGAATAATTAGAGGCGCCGGCAAAAATCAGTTTAGGTTTATGTTCCAGTGCCAGTTTGGCCGCTTCCTCATAATCAATTTCTTCGGTATCTTGCCGCACATTCATGGCAATGATATGGTAGAGTTTGCCGGAAAAATTCATCGGGTGTCCGTGGGTCAAATGGCCTCCGTGCGACAGATTTAATCCCAGCACCGTATCTCCGGGTTGTAACAGCGCCATGTACACAGCCATATTAGCTTGCGCGCCCGAGTGCGGTTGCACGTTAGCGTGCTCTGCCCCAAAGATTTTTTTTGCTCGTTCAATAGCCAGTGTTTCCACTACATCTACATGTTCACATCCGCCGTAATAGCGTTTAGCGGGATATCCTTCCGCATATTTATTGGTAAGGATAGATCCTTGTGCCTGCATAACGGCTAAGGAAGTAAAATTTTCGGAAGCGATAAGTTCTAATTTATGGCGTTGGCGGGTGAGTTCCGCTGATACTGCGGCAAAAACTTCGGCATCATTTGTGGCTAATTCGCGATACATAAAAACTCCTTTAAGACGGATTTGAAATCTCTTTGATTTATTTTAGTATATTTTACTAGGAAAATTGGTCAAATTTTCATATAATTTATACAACGAGAAATCGGAAAATAAAGGCGCTTGCAAAGCGCTATCCCCAAACAGAGGTGTAACAAAAAATGGCAAAACTGACAAAGAAAGACTTTCTCAAAAAGACCATTCAACACATTGATATGAAAAAATACAATGTGGTGCCAATGGTAGAAGCGTTTGAGAATATGGCCTACGCTTCCCGCGAAGTGGCCCGCGCGAGCAAAATCTATAATATGATGCTCTCGGATAAAAAATGCTCTGTCATTTTATGTATTGCGGGATCTTTAGTATCTGCCGGTATGAAAAAAGTAGTGGTAGATATGATCCAAAATCACATGGTAGATGCAATCGTTTCTAATGGAGCCAACATTGTGGACCAAGACTTTTTTGAAGCCTTGGGTTATAAACATTATATCGGCACTCCGTACAACCAAGACGATAATTTGTTGCGCGATTTGCATATTGACCGCATCTACGACACCTATATTGATGAAGACCAACTCAAAGAATGTGATGAAACTATTCACAAAATCTGCGAATATTTAGAGCCGCGCCCTTATTCTTCCCGCGAATTTATTTGGGAAATGGGTAAATGGTTGGAAAAGAACAAAAAAGGCAAAGATTCTATCGTCTATAATGCTTACAAATACGGCGTGCCTGTATTTGTACCGGCATTTAGCGATTGCTCTGCCGGATTTGGTTTTGTAGCCCACCAGACGCAACATCCGGGTGCCCATGTATCCATCGACAGTGCCAAGGACTTTTTGGAACTTACCAAAATCAAAATTAAAGCCAAAGAAACCGGACTCATGATGTGGTCCGGCGGCGTGCCGAAAAACTTCGCCCAAGATACGGTCGTAGCGGCCGAAATTTTGGGAGCGGATATCCCGATGCACAAATACGCCGTGCAAATCACGGTAGCCGATGTGCGTGACGGTGCCTTGTCCGGTTCTACCTTAAAAGAAGCCTCTTCTTGGGGTAAAGTATCCACCGCGTTAGAGCAAATGGTGTATGGCGAATGCACTACGCTCATCCCGCTTATCATCGGATACGGATATCACAAAGGCGCTTGGAAAAAACGCAAAGCCAGCAATTACGTCAAATTCTTACAAGATGAAGACAAAAAAGCGAAAAAAGCTAAATAAATGCGTTTTTTAACTGCCTTGTTTCACATAGTTTTACTGATCTGCCCGTGTGCGTTATGCTACGGGCAGCTTAGTTTTTCAAGTGTAAACGGTGAACGTGGTTATGCTGCTATGCGCGGGCAGTTTGTATGGGATTTGGACAATGATTTTACACTGATCCCTTCCGGCGGATATTATCGCACCAGTGACAAGGAAGAAGATGTTACCGGAGCAGCCGCAAAAGCGGCTTTAGATGTGGAGTATGCCCTGTCGGATTATGTGATTGCTTCGTTGGGAGGATATTATATCCCTCGGCGTATGGGTTTTGAAGGGCAAGGATATCATGGCCAGCTGAAAACTTTTTTGTGTTATCACTGCGGTTGGTTGAAAAATCCATACTTGCAGGTAGGTTTTGAAGAACGGTTGTATGACATTACCGCTTATGCGGACGGCCGCTCTTATCAAGGCCATTTTCGTACGCAGGCCCCGGTAGTAATAACAGAAGTAGGAAGCGAACTGGGTAAATTTTTCATTCAAGCACGCTATGACAAAGTGATAAAATATAATCATAGGCCTCCAACCGGCATTGCCTCAAATTGGACCGAAATTCCGTTCATGACGGCTATCGTGCAGGGATTTGTGCGGGATGTTGCTTCTGCGCGAATTACCTACCGTTCCAATTGGATTACCCCTTATGTTGTGTATGCCCGGTATAAGTACATGGACCATAGCGATTATACGGTATCGGTAGCGGGAGGGCTTGCCTTGCATTGGGGGCCAAGTATATTTAGCGGTGGTGTGGAAATTTTTGAACAAAATAAGGAACAAAATCGAAGAACTTATTTTTCCATGTCTGCCAGTACTACTTTTTAGTGAGTAATATATGAAATCAAATTCAAAAGAATTTACTCCGCAGTTGCGCTGCAAAATCGATGAGAAAGCCTTTTCAAAAGCCTTGTTTGTGTGCCGGTTTTTTACGGGATTGGCATTGATGTATATGGCGCTTGGAAGTTTATTGTATTGGCGGGAGTTTCTGGTCAATACGGTTTCTTTTGCAATCCCGCTGGCGGTATGGATATCTTTTGGATTGTGTGCCTCAGAACTAATAATAGGACTTTTTCTACTGCTGGGTTGGCATACGCGCGCTTGTGCGTGCCTTGCGTTGCCCTTGGCGGTGGTTTGTGCTATCATATTTTTTGCCGGAGATTATAATGCGGTGTTTGCCGCATGGTGTTTGTTATTGTGTGCGCCTTTAGGTGTATTAATTTTTTTAGGGTCCGGTGTGTTTAGTTTAGATTTTAAGCGTAGCCAACGGCAGGCGCGTCAATTTATGAGAGGGAAACTATGAGTGAAAATACCCCTTATGTTAGTTTGGCCAATAAATATCGACCTCAAAAATTTGAGGATATGGTAGGCCAAGAAAGTATTTCTAAAACATTACAAAATGCGTTGAAGCTGGGCCGTATCGGTCATGCTTACTTATTCTACGGACCGCGCGGTTGCGGCAAAACTACGACTGCACGTATTTTGGCAAAAGCCTTAAATTGTACCGGACACGGACAAGATAAACCTACGGCAGTACCGTGTGGTGAATGTCCGCAATGCCGGGAAATTGCACAAAGCGCCGATTTAGATGTCTTAGAACTAGACGCGGCCTCTAATACTCAAGTAGAAAAAGTGCGCGAAGCCATTATTGATACGGTGGCTTTGGCGGCGTCCCGAGATCGTTATAAAGTATTTATCTTAGACGAAGTACACATGCTCTCAGACAGTTCTTTTAATGCCTTGCTTAAAACCATTGAAGAACCGCCCGCTCATGTAGTGTTTATCTTAGCTACTACGGAGAAACATAAAGTTCCGGCCACGATTGTATCGCGTTGTCAGACCTTTCGTTTTCGCCCTATTACGACAGAAGAAATTTCCAATCATCTGATGGATTTAGCAGAAGCGGAAGGATTGGACTTAACGGAAAAAGCCGCGCGGTTACTAGCCAAAAATGCTGGCGGTGCTTTGCGTGATGGGCTGACTCTACTGGACCGCGCAATTGCATATTCCGACGGTAAAATTGATGAAAAATTGGTTGGAGAAATGTTGGGGCTTACTCCGCAAGATTTGTTATCACAGGCGCTGATGGCTTTGGTGCAAAAAGATACTGCCTCTTTGCATAGCGTTTTTGAAAGTTTACAGGCGGAAGGATTTGATGCAAATTCATTTCTGAAAGATATCAAAAATGCATTGGGTGATTTGTTTTATTTTGCCTTAAACCAAGGAGCCGTTCCATTTGAAGGTGCTGAGAAAATTACAGCGATTGCTTCGCCGGGGTTGTTGGCGGGTTTGTCCCGTAAAATTAACAAGCTGGCCGAAGAAGTAAAATTTTCCGATAATGCGCTGGTCAGTGCCGAGGTAGGATTGTTCACGGTGATGGAGAGTTGCTTTGATGTGGAAGGATTTATCCGCCGTTTGGAAGCCTTGGAGCGCGGTGAGGGGGGGAGCGCTTTGCCTCCGTCTTCTACGCCGACTAAATCCGCTGCGAAATCTGCGCAGATTTCTAAACCGACCGAACCTCGCGTTCAGGCCGTAGCAAATAAACCTATTCAGAAAGAAACAGTTATGGCTGAAAATCGGAAAGCAACTTCCGTCAAAACAGCTCCTCAAAGCGTCGCAGCACCGGTTAACTGTACCGACGACCGCTCTTTGTGGGAAAACTTGGTGCAGGCGTTCAAACCTAGTGTGTTTGTTTATGACGCATTGACAAATTGTTCGGTTCATTTCGGCCCGGATCAATGGACAATTCACTTCGGTAAAGGAAAAGAATTTTATAAAGTGCCGGCTTCGACCAAATTGCCGGAGTTGGAAAAAATGGCCTATAAATTAAGCGGGCGAAACATTCGTTTCAGCATTACGGTGGCGGAGCAAACCGTTCCGGCGGCTGACACAACTGCGAAAAAACAAACCCGTGCGGCAAATCAGGCCGCCGCGCCAACCGCTTCGGCCGATACTATTACTGCGGAAGAGCCTTTTGTGAAGGCAGATTTTTCGGCAGAGGTAGAAGCGATTTCCGATGAGAAAACCCCCGAGGAACTCAAGGATATTTTAGATATTATTGGCGGAGAAGTATTGGCATAATATGCAAAGTTTAGACCGATTAGTGCGTGCATTACGTCGTCTGCCCGGGGTGGGACCCCGTCAGGCAGAGCGTTTTTCTATGTATTTGTTGCGGGCCCCGCAAGGAGAAGTGGAAGAACTGGCCGCCGCTATTTCGGATTTGAAACAGGGAGTAAAATTGTGCCGTATTTGTCATGCTTATAGTGAAACAGATATTTGTCCGATCTGTTCCGACCCGGACCGTGACCATACGGCGGTATGTATTGTGGAAGATCCGCAAGATATTCAATCCATTGAAAAAACAGGCGTATTTCAAGGTGTCTATCACGTATTGCACGGGGCGATTTCCCCTATGGAAGGCCGCGGTGCGGAACAGATTAAAGTCAAAGAACTGTTAGCCCGCGTGGAACAAGCCGATCCTCCCATCCAAGAAGTAATTTTAGCGACCGATCCGGATGCCGAAGGAGAAACAACTGCCTTGTATTTGGCGGATTTGTTGCGCGGCATGGTGGAGCGGGTTACACGAATTGGGTACGGTGTTCCTTTGGGCGGCGATATAGACTATATGGACGAAATGACGCTTGGTTATTCCTTAAAAGGCCGTACCAAGATTTAATGTATGCATCCCAGCTACTACAAAAGACCTCTTTTGTTGTTGCTTCTCTTCTATATTGTGGGGTTATTTTGTTTTTATACCCCGCATCCCGGTGCACGAGATATTTATCATCACATCACTTCCGAGCCGGTTGTTGTAAGCGGTGAAGTTATTGGTTTTCCTGCCGTTAAAAAGAAAAGTCAAAATGTAGTGATACGAGTTTCTTCCGTAAATGGAAAAAAGGCCGGCGGACGCGTATATGCCCGCTTTGAGACAGCCGTTCCTGCATGGCACGAAACCGTGTTGTTAACCGGCAAATTACAGAAACCTTATTCGATCGATTTGTTGGGCAATTTTGATTGGGGACATTATTTAGCTACCCAACATGTCTTTACGGAGATGAAGGTGTCTTCCGTCAAAAAACTTCGAGAACCGGGTTGGTTTTTTAGCGCAGTGTCTGCGGTAAGAAGTGATATTTTACATACATTTGAAGCACATTTTGACAGAGATTTAGCAGCCATTGCCGGCGGAGTTTTGTTGGGGGAAAAAGGCGAAATAGACGAACAACTTTACACGGATTTTCAAGATAGCGGAGCGATCCACTTATTAGTTGCTTCCGGTGGCAATGTAGGTTTTGTGACATTAGTAGTGTTTGCATTTTGCTCTTTGTTTGGCTTGGGCCGGCGTAAGACGGTATTGTGCGCCCTGATAGTGGCGGGTCTGTACACATTAATAGCCGGAGCAGATGCCCCGCTTACTCGAGCTTACTTTATGACTTTATGTGCGGTAATCGGTTATTTATTACATCGTAATAGCGGTGTATTTCAAGGGCTTATCGTATCTTGTTTGGTTATTTTATTATGCAATCCGGCGGCCATTTTTGAGACGGGTTTTCAAATGTCCTTTTTGGCCACATTGGCCATTATTGTTTGTCTAAACATTTATGAGTTGCCCTACCGTTGGCCGCGCTGGATAAAGTTTTTTGTACAGATTTTCTTGGCTACTTTGAGTACGCAACTCGTTTTATTACCGGTGTTTACCAATGTATTTTATAAAGTGTCTTTCGTAGGACTTATTTCCAATATGATACTCGTGCCGCTTGCTTCTTTATTGATGGCGGTAAGTTTTGCCTTTTATTTACTCTGTTGTCTGCATATAGGATTTATTTTGCATGCGATTGTCGGCTGGCTGTTAACTAGTTTTGAATGGTTGGTGCAATTTTTTGCTTCGTGGCCGATGGCATCTGTACCTGCGGCAGCTTGGAAAACAGGCTGGATTATTTCTTACTATGCGGTTTTGTTTTTGCTATTTCATTTGCCACAGAAAAAGTTTATACGGCGGGTCTATAAACCTTTGCTTTTGGTGGCGGTGCTGGCCCCTATCGTGCAAGGATTATTTTTTAATCCGCCTACGATATGGCTACTTAATGAATGGAACAATAATGCCATTCTGTTTCGTGCCTCTAACGGAACGAGGATATTAATCGGTGCAGGTATCAAGGCTGATAAATTAGCGCGCGCGGTGCGTAAATCGGGCGGACGAAAAATAGATGCATGGTTATTGTGTGAAAACAATGACAAACAAAAACAGAATATCGAGCAGTTGCAAACCTTGCTACCGGTGGGACAGGTGGTAATTCCTTTTGAAAATACGTGGCCGGAAGAGGAATTTTCGATCCAGAATATATCCGTGAAAACTCAGTGGGGGCGGTTGCAAAACCGCAATCAGCAGTTATGGATCAACAAAGGATATAGTGGCCAAAAAGATAATGTGTCTTATCAAATTACAACCGGCAAAAAGACTTTTTTGACGGCCGGAAACGAGCGGTTTATTGTGTACAAAGAGAAAATAATAGAAAATGAGCGAAATAGCACTGCAACAATAAAATTGTAATATAATGTAAGAACAAGATAACCCGTTGGAGCTAACTATGAACGAACAAGAAAAACAAATGCATAAAAAATTTTTGCAGGAAGCCGTCAAATTGGCGCGTGAAAACGTGACTACGGGGCGCGGTGGGCCGTTTGGTGCGGTCATTGTAAAGGACGGACAGATTATTGCCTGCGGGCAAAATCAGGTGCTCAGCAGTAAGGACCCCACACGCCATGCCGAAGTGGATGCTATTAGAAAAGCGTGCGAAAAATTAAATCATTTTGAAATTAAAGACTGTATTATTTATTCGTCCTGCGAGCCTTGCCCGATGTGTTTGGGAGCCATTTATTGGGCGCGTCCAAAAGCTTTGTTTTTTGCGGCAGATCGCTATACGGCGGCCAAGCATGGCTTTGATGATGAGTTTATTTATAAAGAAATTGTGCTACCCAATGAAAAACGCCATATTCCCACCGTGTGCGTGCAACTAGATGACGCGGAAGAGCCGTTTGAAGAATGGACGAAAAAAGAAGACAAAGTGCAGTATTAAGTGAACGGCTTTAACGGCCGATGCTACTGACGTTTTACGCAGACGGAACAAATTAACAATTTGTTCCGTCTTGCTTTTTAGGATATACAATTTTCCAAATTCCCATTACTTTGCGGTCTCTTGCCCTGGACGTGGCCCTGCCACGCCTGGTGGGCAACTATATCCCGCAAATTAATTATGAATTTGAAAAATCATAATAGCGTTTTGCAATCCCGCGCACGGCTGCACGGCAACTATATCCCGCAACGATATCGCAAAATGACGTAAAATGAGAAAAAGACCGCGAGAGGATTTTTGCGGCAGAAAAGGCTTAATTGGTAAAATATAACTATGCAAGAAATCGATTTGGCATTAGGCACCGTAAACCAATTAGTCAGCGTAGAAGTTTTGGACAGTACGCAAAACTTGGCGCGCGAGTTGGCCGAACAAGGTGCACAAGACCGCACGTTGGTGCTGGCCTATGAACAAACCCATGGCCGCGGCCAGTACGAGCGCGCATGGAATGCTAAGCGCGGCGGGGTCTATTTTACGCTTTTGTTACGTCCGCAAAAAGAAGTGTGTCACACCGGCACATTAAGTGTGCGCGCAGCGCAGGCCGTTTGTGAGACCTTGCAAAAAATGTTTGGTTTCAAAACTAAAATCAAACATCCTAACGATGTACTGGTGTGGGAAGCCAACACAAAAAAATGGAAAAAGATTTGCGGCATTTTAATTGAATCTTCTACGCAAGCACATCGTACACAATGGTTGCTGGTAGGCGTAGGTATTAATGTAAACAATCCTTTAACGCCGGCCTTAAAAGACACGGCTACCAGTGTCAAAAAAATGTTGGGCAGAGAGATTGACCCCGAGTGGGTATTGCAAGAAGTTTTAGAAGCGTTTTTTGCTCAATATGCCCAGTGGCAACTTTCCAGTCAAATCTAACATAAAAAACCCCCGCTTTTACGCGGGGGGTTTATTTGGTTTGAAAAACTAATCTCCCAAAGTTTCTTTCACCTTGATAATTAAGTCTTTGAGCACAAACGGTTTTGTGAAGAAGGCTTTTACTTGCGGGAACGCCTTAAACATACGTTCCGATTCTACAAGAGCCGACATCACAATAACCGGGATGGAGGCTAAATCCGCATCTTGTTCCATGATAGAAGCCACAGCGCGTCCGTCCATACCTGGCAACATCACATCTAACATGACCAGTTGGGGCCGGTTCTGTTTCATTTTTGCGATAGCATCGCGGCCGCTCTGGCAAGCGTGTACCTCATACCCTTCGCGGGCTAACACTAACGTCAATAATTGAACGATAGTTGTTTCGTCTTCAATAATTAAAATACGTTTTTTCATTTTGAGTTCCTTCCGCTATTTTTATTATACTTTTTTATATGGCAAAAAAAACATTTGAAGCTTCAACTTGGAAAAATATGCTGGCTTTTGCGACCCCGTTCTTTAAGCGGGGGGAAACGGTATTGGTCGGATTTTCCGGCGGACCGGATTCGGTATGCTTGTTACATTTCTTGCATCATTTAGCCGGCAAAAAACATTTTGAGGTAGTTGCCGTACATGTACATCACGGACTACGCGGCAAACAAGCCGATGCCGATGCGCGCTTCTGCCGCAGTTTATGCAAGCAATGGGATATCCCGTTTTTGCTCAAAAAGAAAGCCGTGCGGGCTCTAGCTAAAAAACAAGATTTAAGTATCGAACATGCGGCTCGCAAAGCCCGTTATGAAGCCTTTGCCGCCGCGGCTAAGCAAACCGGCGCCAGCAAAGTGGCTTTAGGACATCATGCCGATGATCAAGCCGAAACGGTACTGCTCAATTTATTACGCGGTACGAAACCGGAAGGCTTGAGCGGCATTCCCGTCCGCCGTCCTTTAAGTAAACAGGTAGAAATTGTGCGTCCGCTGTTTTGCATTACCCGTGGCGAAGTGGAAGAGTATTTAAGAGAGAACAAACTCCCTTTTGTGGTGGACCAAACCAATCAAGATTCTGCCTATACACGCAATTGGATTCGGCACGAGCTGTTGCCTTTCTTAGAGAAGAAACAACCGCAAATCCGCCAGCATTTAGTCCGCTTAGCGGCATCCTTGGCCGAAAAATTACGCTCGTAAAGCAACTGTGCTACCCCGGGGCAATTTGCTATCATATATGCATGATTTCCCGTGTCTTGGCCTATGCCGCTGAAAAAAATATCACGCTTACCGGACTCACGTTTAACTCTGCTGATGTAAAGCCGGGGTTTGCTTTTTGGGCACTCAAAGGCGTGCATCATGACGGTAATGCTTTTATTGAAGACGCTATTAAAAAGGGCGCGGCTTTAATTGTTTCGGCGCAACCGCTTAGCCAAAAAATTTCTGTTCCGTTTTATCTATCTGATCAAATAGATGCCGATATGGCCGACGCTGCTTATGAATTTTATGGCCGGCCTTCCGATCAGTTAAATGTTATCGGTATAACCGGCACGAAAGGAAAAACAAGTATTTCCTATTTGACGGAAGCAGTATTGGAACACGCCGGTAAAAAAGTATCCGTATTAGGTACGGTCAATTACCGCATCAATGGCCATGTTGTGATGGATGCTCCTAACACGACCCCGCTTGCTTTCCCGCTCTTTGCGTTGCTTTGGCAAATGAAACAACAGAAAACAGATGCCTTGGTGATGGAAGTGTCTTCTCATTCTCTGGAACAGCAACGCGTCAAGCACATTCACTTTGATACAGCCGTTTTTACGAATTTGCAACGGGACCATTTAGATTTTCATCACACTTTTGAAAACTATTTTTCCGCTAAGAAAAAATTATTCGAAGAATTGCTTTCTGCCGATAATCACAAGCCTGCTAAAACCGCTATTGTCAATATCGATGATGCCTATGGCAGACAACTGGTAGATATGTTACGCGGTCGGGTGCGTGTGTTGACGTATGGAATGGAAAATCCGGCAGATTATCAGGCCACAGAGATTGTAGAAAGTTTGCACGGCACTACTTTTAAGGTAAAAGGACTGACCGGAAAAATTAATTTATTAGGGCGCCATAATGTGTACAATGCTTTAGCCGCTTTGTGCATTGGTGTTGCCAATGGCGTACCGGAGCAGACCGCGCTGGCGGGGCTGGCTAATTTGCCCGGTGTGCCGGGGCGTATGGAGCGCATTGATGCGGGGCAAGATTTCTTTGTATTTGTAGATTTTGCATATACGGATGAGTCTTTGCAACGCGCCTTTGAGACGGTCAAACATTTTAAGAAGGGACGTATTTTAACGGTTTTCGGTTGTGGAGGCGACAGAGACCGCACCAAACGCCCTTTGATGGGGCATACCGCATGCGTCAATAGTGATTATGTTTTCTTAACCAACGATAATCCCCGTACGGAAGATCCTAAACAAATTTTCGCAGATATTGAAAAAGGCATGGAAGGCTTTTCTAATTATGTGATAGAACCGGACCGCCGAGCGGCTATCTTTCAAGCCATAGCCGCTGCCAAAAAAGATGATATTGTCATTATTGCGGGCAAGGGGCATGAGCAAACCCAGAAAATCGGTCATACCGTACTGCCTTTTTCAGATCAGCAAACCGTGCGAGAAGCTTTGGAGAAACGACATGTTCAAACCGGAAAAATTTAAAGGAAAAAAAGCGTGTGTATTAGGCTTGGGCCGCAGCGGACGGTATGTGGCAAAGTTGCTGGCCGACCATGGATTTAAGGTGCTTATCAGCGAAGAACACCAACCGACCCATATTCCGGATTTTCCGGCCCATATATCCGTGGAAACCGGCGGACATACTTCCCAAGTGTTTACGTGCGGTTTTATTGTTAAAAGTCCGGGTATTTTTCCTAAAAGTCCTGTGCTAAAAGAGGCAAAAAAACGCAAAATTCCGGTGTTTTCTGAATTAGAAGTAGCTTTATCTTTTATGCCCGCGGGGATAGAGGTGCTGGCGGTTAGCGGTACGAACGGAAAAACTACGACCACCAGTTTGCTGGGGGAAATTTTGAAAGAGTATTGTGCTCAAAAACAGCCGCAACGGCAGGTGTTTGTGACGGGCAATATCGGCAAACCGGTTTCCAGTGTTTCCAACGAAATCAAAAAAGGCGATTTTTTAGTGTTGGAAGTGTCGAGTTATCAACTGGAAGATAGCACTTTTTTCCGCCCTAATGTGGCGTGTTTACTCAATATCACGCCGGATCATTTAGATCATCACGGCGGTATGATTAATTATATGAAGGCCAAAGCACGGTTGTTTTCCAACCAACGTCGTTCGGATATTGCCATTTTGAACGGTGCTGATCCGTTTTGCGCCGCTTTGGCTCGCCAAATTAAAGCGCAGTTAGGGGCGTTTTCGGCGCAACCCAATCATGCCCTGAAAACAGATGTTTTTTATGACGGCGATGAAATAATTTTTAGCATGGGCTATCGGTTGCGCCCGCCGAAGTTAAAAGGAATTCATAATGTGGAAAATGCGATGGCGGCCGCCTTATGTGCGTTGGCGGTGGGCGTAGGACCCGATGTGATTCAGAAGGCTTTTGATCGTTTTGAGCCCATGGAACATCGGATTGAGCCTTTTGCTTACCACCGCGGGGTTATTTATATTAATGATTCCAAAGCTACCAATTTAGACTCTACCGTGATTGCACTGAAATCCTTTGAAAAGACCAAAAACATTTGGCTGATTTTAGGAGGGCGTGACAAAGGTGCCTCTTATTCCGTGTTAGCTCCGTATGTACATGACCATTGCAAAGGTATTTTGACAATCGGCGAGAGTATGGACAAAATAGAGCAGGAACTAAAAACAGATGTACCTATTGTTCGAGGGGGCGATTTGAAAACAGTAGTGGATTATTTGTTTCAAACCGCTGAAAAAGGGGACATCGTGTTGCTTTCGCCGGCTTGCGCTTCCTTTGATCAATTTAAGAGTTACGAAGAACGCGGACGTATTTTTAAGGAACTGGTCAACACTCATATCAAAAAAGCCCGTCAATAAAGCCTCAGCATGCTAAGTAGGAAATTTAATAAAATATAAGAAATTGAGAGTGTAGGATTATCCATGAAAGAAGATTATTATGAAATATTAGGCATTTCTCGCACGGCCACGGAAACGGAAATCAAATCGGCTTTTCGTCGGGCCGCGATGAAATGTCACCCCGATCGTAATCCCGGCGATAAAAATGCGGAAGAACAATTTAAGAAAGTAAATGAGGCTTTTTCTGTCTTGTCGGACCCGCAGAAAAAACAGGTGTACGACCAATACGGACATGACGGCTTAAACGGAGCGGGCGGTTTTGGCGGATTTAATGCCTCCGGCTTTGCTGATGTAGGAGATATTTTCGGCTCTGTTTTTGGAGATATTTTTGGGGGCGGTTTTGGGGCGCGCGGCGGTAAACCGCGGGTGCGCCGTGGGGAAGATTTGAAAGTAGATGTGGATTTGACTTTAGAACAAGCCTATAGCGGTTTAGAGAAAGAAGTTTCGTATACACGGTTGGACCGCTGTAGTGCCTGCGGCGGAACCGGCGCAGAAGAAGGGAGCCAAGTCAAAACCTGTCGTTCTTGCAACGGAACGGGCAGCGTAGTGTACCAACAAGGATTTTTTAGTATGCGCCAAACCTGTCCGGACTGCGGTGGCAAGGGCCAAGTAGTGGAAAAACCCTGCAAAAAATGTCGCGGTACCGGTGAAGAGCGGGTCAAAGAGAAAATTACCGTTAAAATTCCGTCTGGTGTGCGCAGCGGGGTCACCTTACGCGTTACCAATGGCGGAGATATCGGCCAAAATGGCGGCGGTTATGGTGACTTATATGTAGAAATGCATGTAAAAAATCATAAAATCTTTGAGCGTGAAGGTGACAATTTACTTTTAAGTGCAACGATTACTTATCCGCAAGCCGTTTTGGGAGGCAGTATCAAAGTACCTACCATTGAAGGCAAAGAAATAGAAGTCACTATTCCCAAAGGTACCCAATTTGGGGAAGTATTAAAAATGCAAGGGTGCGGTATGCCAAAACTGGGCAAGAAAGGCTTTGGTGATTTACTCATTGCGGTAAAAATAGAAGTTCCTAAAAAACCGACTGCCCGCCAAAAAGAACTGCTCGAAGAGTTGGCCAAAGAAACCGGTGGCAAAAAAAGTTTCTTTGAAAAATTATTTGAGAAATAATTACAAATATCCGCTCGCGTTGATTTTCTCTAACGCCTCTGCACATTTGCCGGCGGGACAGACGGGCGCATTTCCGCAATAAGCCCCGCAACAGCAAGATGTATCATCATAACTAGATTTAAACTGCGCGTGATTTATGTCACAAAACGAGTTCGCGTTATTTGCATAACAAATACTATGATTGGTAAAAGTTCCGCTACTACAAGCATAATCTGCATTTCCAACACAAATACCCCCGTTAAAAGTACTTTGTGGACAGCCAAATCCACCTTTAGCAATACACATTCCTCCTTTTTCTACATAAAGATTAGGACAAGAATAATGTCCTCCTTCGGTTTTACAAACCCCTCCCTCGCTAATGGTAGAATTGGCACAACCACTGTTTGCATTAAGGGCATAACACATTCCTTCGGCACCAATAGTATGTTTTCCACCGTTATATCCACACTGATCGCTTAATCCCGTTATAACACCCATTCCTAACTCACTACAACGAGTAGCTGTGTCTTTATAGCATTTTGTTTTACTGCTGGACCACGAACGTGAGGCATTTCCGCAAATATCTTTGGTAATCTCTTGGTCTAATAAATAGCCGACATATCCGTCTTGCTCCGTTAATTCTTGCCCCATTAAGAGCTTGCCGCATAAACGGTTTGCCCTTTCATCATTTTTTAATGCTTCACAATGCAGTTGCCCGGCAAATTTCGGGTTATCATCTAAATAACTAGCCAGTCGTACATTAGGCAACTTACTATTCGTAACCCGGATGACATTGGGGTCGGCCGTATTATTAGGTGTTACTAAAGCAAAGGTTAAATCTGCATTATTCATA